>CALZOZ010000005.1 GCA_945828095.1 uncultured Clostridia bacterium | reverse complement strand
GTCTTGATGTAAAGAGAATCATCAACGAGCCTACAGCTGCTTCACTGGCATACGGACTTGATAAAGAAGAAGGTTCACACAAGATCCTTGTATACGACCTGGGCGGCGGTACATTCGATGTATCCATCCTTGAACTGGGTGACGGCGTATTCGAAGTTCTGGCAACAAACGGCGATACTCACCTTGGCGGCGACGACTTCGACGAAGTAATCATGAACTACCTTGCTGACAACTTTGCAAAGGAACACGGTGTTGACCTGAGAGCTGACAATATGGCTCTTCAGAGACTGAAGGAAGCAGCAGAAAAGGCAAAGAAGGAACTTTCATCCTCGCAGACAGCCAACATCAACCTGCCTTTCATCACAGTTACTGCAGAGGGTCCTCTTCACATGAATGTAGACCTTACAAGAGCTAAATTCGACCAGCTGACAGAACACCTGGTACAGAGAACTATCGAGCCTATGAATAAGGCTATGAAGGACGCAGGCGTTACTACAGCAGATATCGCAAAGGTTATCCTGGTTGGCGGTTCCACAAGAATCCCTGCAGTTCAGGAGGCTGTTAAGAGAGTAACAGGCAAGGAACCTTTCAAGGGCATCAACCCGGATGAATGTGTTGCAGTAGGTGCAGCTATTCAGGCAGGCGTACTGACAGGTGAAGTTCACGACGTACTTCTTCTCGATGTAACACCGTTATCGCTTTCCATCGAAACTCTCGGCGGCGTAGCTACCAAGTTAATCGAAAGAAATACAACTATTCCTACTAAGAAGAGCCAGATCTTCTCAACCGCAGCTGACAACCAGACAGCAGTAGACATCCATGTAATGCAGGGTGAAAGAGAAATGGCAGCAGGTAATACCACTCTCGGCAGATTCCAGCTTACAGGAATCGCTCCGGCTCCTCGTGGAATTCCTCAGATCGAGGTTACATTTGATATCGACGCTAACGGTATTGTAAATGTATCTGCAAAGGATATGGGAACAGGTAAGGAACAGAGAATTACTATCACTTCCTCAACAAACCTTTCCGAAGATGAAATCAACAGAAAGGTTAAGGAAGCTGAACAGTATGCTGAAGAGGATAAGAAGAGAAAGGAAGAGGTTGAACTCAGAAACAGAGCTGAATCCTTAATCTACGAAACAGAAAAATCACTGAAGGAACTTGACGGCAAGATTACCGAAGAAGAAAAGACTCAGATTACTGATGCCAAGGATCAGCTTCAGGCTGTTCTCAACAACGGAACTGCAGATCAGATCAAGGAAAAGACAGAAGCTCTTACAGAAAAGTTCCACATCATCTCAACCAAGCTTTATGAGCAGGCACAGGCTGCACAGGCAGCTGCTGGTGCAGGCCCTGACATGGGTGCAGGCGCAGGTCCTAACATGGGCGGAGCTCAGGCAGGTTCGGCAGATGACAATGTAGTGGATGCAGACTACACAGTTGTAGATGACGATAAATAATGGATAATATATAATGCTGCAGACGGCTGGTTTCACACAATTGGCTGTTTCATCTGCTCGCATCGGAGAGAATGGGTGGAAAATTCTGTCCAGCTACGCTGTCAGAACTTTTCCTTACTCCATTCTCTTTCCTTGCTTGTGCGTGAAACAGCAGCAATTATGCGAAAAATCGCCGTCTGCAGCTCATATATTATCATGTGATTTGTATTTAGAAGAGGAAGATTATGGCAGAAAAACGCGATTACTATGAAGTGCTTGGCTTAAAAAAGGGCGCAAGCGATGATGAAATAAAAAAGGCTTTCCGAAAGATGGCCATGAAGTATCATCCTGATAAAAACCCGGGCGATAAAGAAGCTGAAGAAAAATTCAAAGAAATCAATGAAGCATACAGCGTACTGTCTGACCCCGACAAAAAGAGCAAGTATGACAGATTCGGCCACGCCGGAGTAGATCCTAACGGCTTTGGCGGTGGCGGCTTCGGAGGATTCGGAGGCGGCGGATTTGGTTTTGATGATATCTTTGATATGTTCGGCGGCGCTTTCGGCGGTTTTGGAGGCGGAGGTCAGCAGCGCAGAGCTAACAGCCCGCGTAAGGGAAAAGATCTTCAGAAGGCCATCACCATCACATTTGAAGAGGCAGCTTTTGGTACTAAGAAGACTATAGAACTGAGTAAATACGTGGCATGCAGCACCTGTAACGGCGAAGGAACCAAGCCGGGAACATCCAAGAAGACATGTCCGAAGTGTAACGGAACAGGCCAGATCAGCCAGATGCAGAGAACTCCTTTCGGACAGTTCCAGAGTGTTACTACCTGTGACCAGTGCGGAGGCACCGGCCAGGTTATAGAGGAAGCATGTCCTGACTGCAAGGGAACAGGACGCATCCGCAAGAATGTAACCATTACAGTGGACATTCCTGCAGGCGTTGATAACGAAAGCGTAATTCCTATCAGAGGTCAGGGCGAACCGGGTTACAACGGAGGACCGGCAGGTGACTTATATATCGTGCTTAATGTTAAACCGCATAAGGTATTCAAGAGACAGGGAGCGGACCTCTACCTTGAAATTCCTATCAGCTTTGATCAGGCGGCTCTGGGCGCAGAAATCATAGTGCCTTCTCTGGAAGGCAAGGTTTCCTATAAGATTCCTGCAGGAACTCAGCCGGGAACCACTTTCCGTCTGAAGGAAAAGGGTATCAAGTACCTGAAGCGCGAAGCAAAGGGTGATCTTTATGTAAAGGTTAATCTGGAAGTGCCTACAAAACTCAACCATAAGCAGAAAAAGGCAATTGAGGAAATGGGAAAGGCCGTTACCGAGGATTGCTACCAGAAAAAAAGCGGATTCGCAGAAAAAATAAAAGAGTTGTTCAGCTAGAGCAGCTCTTTTTTATTGGGAAAAAATGGTTAATACCGCCTTTCGGTAGAATTTTATCGAAAAATATGGTATAATGAAAAAATGTTTGCCACGCACATGATTTTAAAAAGGCTTGCATGAATGTACATTTTACATGTTACAGGTGAATATAGCAAAAAGAGGAACACAATGGATAAGAAAAAGAGAAAACGAGGAGACAGACGGGACGGTGTCTGGCTGAGAGATCTGGATGCACTGCACACTATTATGCCGTACATATACCCTAACAGGGCAGATAACGAGGCTTTCATCAGCGAGAGAATCGATCTGGAACCTATAAACAGATATCTCGAGGAAAAGAACAGAAACAACGAGGGCGACCTGTATAAGTTCTTCCAGGTGCTCATTGCGGCTCTGGTAAAGACTATCACTCTGAGACCTAAGATGAATCGGTTTATACAGGGATACCGAATTTATCAGAGAAATGAACTGACCATGGGTTTTGTGGTCAAGAAAGAGTTTAAGGACGAGGCTCACGAGGCTCTGGCATTTATTCCTTTTGAGCCGGATACAACTCTGGACACCGTACATCGGAAGATAATGGATGAGATTCACAGCTGCCGAGGAGATGCACCGGACAATTCCACAGCGGGCATGGAAGGACTGAAAAAACTTCCAAAGCCGGTTCTCACATTTGTGATGTGGATTCTCAGAAAGCTGGACTTTTATGGTAGGGTACCGGAATTTTTAGTAAAGACCGATCCTAACTATGCTTCCTGCTTCATAACAAACCTGGGCTCAATAAAGCTTAAGTCCGGTTATCACCATCTTTCCAACTGGGGCACCAATTCACTTTTTGTCATAATCGGTGAAAAAAAGCTGAGTCCTTTCTACGATGAAAAGGGAAACGTGACTATGAAGGAAACCATCGACCTTGGGCTTACCATAGACGAACGAATTGCCGACGGTTATTACTATTCAAAGACAATAAAACTGTTAAAGCACTTATTGCAGCATCCGGAGCTTCTGGAGCTTCCGGCAGACCAAGAGGTAGATTATGAATAATTATGACAATATGAATGTAAGGACACCATGGATTAAGAATCTTGGTGGTGTACCTGCTCACCTTGAATATTTTCAAGGCTCAATGTACGACAGAGTAGCTGAAATTGCAGTAAATTATCCAGATTACATAGCCTATGATTTTATGGGAGGCAAAGTAAAGTACAAGGACTTTATCAAAAAAGTGGACGAGTGTGCAAGAGCACTGGCCGCCATCGGCGTTAAAGAGGGTGAGAGAGTTACCATCTGCATGCCTAACGCTCCCCAGGCTGTTATTATGTTTTATGCCATTAACAAAATCGGAGCTATTGCCAACATGGTTCATCCCCTTTCAAGCGAAAAGGAAATTGAGTTTTATCTGAAGGAATCGGCCAGTGTTGTCTGCATTACTTTAGATCAGTTCTACGGCAAGTTCGAAAACATCAGAGGCAACGTGCCTATCAGAAGCTTGATATTAACCAGCATCAAGGATGTGCTCAGCCCAATCAAGAAAAAAGGTTACTATCTGGCACAGGGACGCAAGATTAAGAAAGTTCCTGCTAACGCTGAAATCGTATGGTGGGAAAAGTTTTTGAAAGACGGAAACAATTATCACGGCCCTTTCCATGTGGAAAGAAAATCTCAGGACCCGGCAGTTATTCTTTACAGCGGAGGAACTACGGGAACCACCAAGGGCATTCTGCTTTCAAATCTTAACTTTAACGCACTTTGCCAGCAGATAATAGCCACAAATCCTATGTTCAAACCGGGAGACAAGATGCTGGCGGTAATGCCGATTTTCCACGGCTTCGGACTGGGAGTGTGCATACATTCCATGCTTGCAAACGGAGGCAGATGCCTGCTTATCCCGAGATTTAACCCTCAGAGCTATGCAAAGCTTCTTAAAAAGCATAAACCGAACTTTATCGCAGGGGTGCCTACCCTTTATGAGGCACTGCTAAGACTGAAGACCCTTGACAGAGTGGATTTGTCATGCCTTAAGGGAGTTTTCAGCGGAGGCGATTCACTGTCCATAGAACTTAAAAAGCGTTTTGATGCTTTCCTCAGAGAACACGGTGCTACCATTCCGGTGCGTGAAGGCTATGGAACTACTGAATGCGTCACTGCAAGCTGCCTGACACCTTCTCACTGGGCAAAGGAAGGCTCCATCGGGCTGCCTTTCCCGGATACATTCTATAAGATTGTAAAACCCGGTACTGAGGAAGAGGTTCCTTACGGAGAAGAGGGTGAAATATGCCTGGCCGGACCGACGGTGATGATGGAGTATATAAATAATCCTGAGGAGACGGCAAACACTTTAAAACGACATGCAGACGGTCTTACATGGGTTCACACAGGAGACCTGGGCATGATGGACGAGGACGGTTTTATCTATTTCCGCCAGAGAATCAAGAGAATGATCGTGACCAGCGGATACAATGTTTACCCGTCTCAGATAGAAAATGTGCTGGATGCTCACGAATATGTTCATATGAGCTGTGTCATCGGAGTGCCTGATCCGCTGAAGATGCAGAGAGTTGTGGCTTTTGTAGTACTTAAGCCGGGTCTTAAGGTATCAGAGGAAGAGGCACGTGAGGCAATTCTGGAACATTGCAGCAAATATGTGGCCAAGTATGCTATGCCTTCAGACATACAGTTCAGAGACGATATGCCTAAGACCCTTGTGGGTAAGGTTGCATACAGAATTCTGGAGGAAGAGGAACTGCAGAACTATTCACAGGGTGCTTAAGCAGCTAGATGATGCGCATCAAGGCACAAAAGAAAAAATAGGAGGGAATTTTGTAATGAGAAAAAAGGTACTGACCAGCTTGATTTTAATAGGGGCACTGGTGTTTACAACCGCCTTTGCTTTTGCGGGGACATCTGTGTCCAGATATACGGGTAAGACATACTCACATAACAGCAGATTCGACAACAGTGTGATGGTAAACGGACTGGATGTCTCCATATATCAGAAAACCATTAACTGGCAGCAGGCCAAGGCTGACGGCATAGACTTTGCTGTCGTGAGAGTAGGCGGCAGAGGATACGGCGCAGCAGGAAAAATGTATTCAGACGATAATTTTAAGCAGAATATTCAGGGCGCAAAGGCGGCAGGAATGCTGGTGGGAATCTATTTCTTCTCACAGGCCATCGATGAGATGGAGGCTATTGCAGAGGCCAGATATGCAGTGGAACTGATGCATGAAGCAGGAGTCTACGAGTTGGATCTGCCTATATTTATGGACTATGAGTTCAGCGGCGGTTCGGCAGGAAGGCTGACTCAGGCTAAGTTGAGCAAAACCAAAGCAACCAAAATAGCAAGAGCTTTCTGCGAAGAAGTAAAACTCCTCGGTTACAAGCCGGGCATTTACGCTAACCTGAACTTTCTTAATAATACTATAGACGGGGCCGCTTTGGGTAAAGATTACCCTATATGGGCAGCTCAGTATAATTCACAGTGCGACTTCAAAGGCGACTATATCTGGTGGCAGTATGCTTCATCGGGAAAGGTTTCCGGTATCAGCGCGAGCAATGACTGTAACTTCTGGTACATAGACAGAAATCCGCAGCCGACCACCCCGTCTTCACTGGCAAATGCTCAGGTTGTGCTGACAGGCTCCTCATCTTATACATACATCGGAGGACAGTCATTTACACCTTCAGTATCTGTAAGTCTGGGAGGAGTGCCTCTTACAGAAGGCGTGGATTACAATGTAAGGTACGTGAACAACACTCAGGCAGGAACAGCCTATGCCATGATAATGGGAAAGGGACTTTACAGCGACTACCAGATGGTGCCTTTTGAAATTAAGCCTTCTACAAATTTAAGCGGTATAAGGGTTGCAGATATTCCGGATATGGATTACACTGGAACAGAGCAGAAGCCGTCCAGCATCACTGTAACGGATGACATGGGCAGAACTTTGAAAAACAACCTTGACTATACATATACCGTTTCCAATGCTGTGGAAGCCGGTACAGCCACTGTCAAGATAACCTTTAAGGGAAATTACAGCGGTACGAAGACTGCTCAGTATCAGATCAACCAGACAGGGCAGACCATAAAAATAGGAAACCAGAAGACTACAGCCCAGGTAAATGAGGCACCATTTAACCTGAATGTATCTCTCAAGTACAGCGGGGCTAAGATATCATATACTTCAAGCAATACATCTGTGGCGACAGTGTCATCAGACGGAACAGTAACTGTAAAGGGACCGGGAACTACGACCATTACCGTAAAGGCGGCAGCTACAGGAAGTGTAGGAAGTGCGTCCAAGTCCTTTACATTGACAGTAAAAAATCCGGCACAGGTTGTCACTACATCCTATACGAAATATAAACGTACAGAGCTTGACAAGATGTTCAATCTTAATGCAAAATCAGACGGAGATGGAACACTGACCTACAAGTCATCAGATGAGTCGGTGGCAAAGGTAAGCAACAAGGGCGGAGTAACTGTAGTCGGGCCGGGTGTTGTGACCATAACTGTTACCGCTTCAGAGACAGCAAAATTCGGAGAAGGAAAGAAGGAAGTCACCCTTACCGTTTCAGCATTGGATAAGGATGCCAGGGAGGCCAAAGCGGCTAAGCTTATTGCCGGCGTAGAGAAAACAACGGTAGTCTCTGCTAAAGCCACTGAACTTTCAGGACAGCAGATAAAGGTTGAATGGAAGAAAAAGAACTCAGGCTATGATGTAGACTACTATCAGGTATATCGTTCAACCAAGCAGACATCAGGCTTTAAGAAGATATATACTACCAAGGATTCAAAAGAAAAAAGCGTTACAAACTTCAGAGATGTAAATCCTAACACCACTTACTGGTATAAGATACGCGGCGTCAGAGAAATCAACGGAGAACTGATTTACACGCCGTATACCAAGATATCCGTAAAGACAAAAAGATAAAACAGTCGCCCCGGCGGCTGGAAAGTATGCGGGAGAAAACAATGAACAGTGAAAAGATTAAAGAAGGCGTAAAGTTAATACTGGAGGGAATAGGAGAGGACATAACCCGTGAGGGTCTGGTGGAAACACCTGACCGGATTGCCAGAATGTACGAGGAACTTGCTGCCGGTTATACCGACGATGCGGCAGTCCATCTGGCAAAAAAATTCCACGTTGACGATAATGATATGGTCATGGAAAAGGATATACCTTTCTATTCTTTCTGCGAACATCACATGCTGCCATTCTATGGAACGGCTGCTGTGGCCTATATTCCTGATGGAGAGGTTGTAGGACTGAGCAAAATAGCCAGAACCGTAGAGGTTTATGCAAAACGTTTTCAGCTTCAGGAACGTCTGACTGCTCAGGTGGCCGATGCCTTTATGGAAGAACTGAAACCGCAGGGAGTCATGGTGTTTATGGAAGCGGAGCATATGTGCATGACAATGCGCGGCATTAAAAAGCCGGGGACTAAAACCGTGACTGTGGTGACCAGAGGAATTTTTGACAATAATGAAAAACTTCAGAACAGTTTTTACCGCATGCTGGAACATAAGTGATATGGATAGAGTAAACAGAATATATAATCACCCTTTATGGCAAAGCAGTCTGAGAGAGATTGAGGAGCTGGAGAGGGACAGGATTTTTTGCCGCCATGATGCAGAGCATTTTTTCGATGTGGCGCGACTGGCATATATTGAGAATCTGGAAAAGGGACTGGGATTCCCCAAGGAAAACATTTATGCAGCATCCCTTCTTCACGACATAGGCAGACACCTTGAGTATAAAGAGGGCATCAGCCACGAGGAAGGAAGTGCTATGCTGGCGGAGACAATTCTTTCTGATTGTGGATTTGACGAGGAAGAGCAAAGGGAGATTACCCAGGCGATTCTGTCACACCGCAAAGAAGAGAGCGGGTCGGCAGAGGACATGGCCGGACTGATTTTCAGAGCTGATAAAAAATCCAGAATGTGTATGATTTGCTCCGCACAGCGAGAATGCAAGTGGAGTGATGAAAAAAAGAATCTTGAAATTACCATATAACCGCGAGCTGATCATTAAGCAGCGGCAAGGAGGAAAAAATGATGAAAATAGGAAACCGAAGCTTTGATGTGACATCAGACTGCTACATAATGGGAATACTTAACGTTACGCCGGATTCATTTTCTGACGGCGGAAAGTGGACCGACATAGAAAAAGCCAAAAAGCATGTGGCTGAAATGATAGAAGAAGGTGCTTCCATTATAGATGTAGGCGGAGAATCCACCCGCCCCGGTCATGTTCAGATAACCATAGAAGAAGAAATTTCAAGGGTGGTGCCTGTAATAGAGATGATAAAGGCCAATTTCGATATTCCGGTCTCCATCGACAGCTATAAAGGTCAGGTTGTGGAGGCTGCCCTTAAGGCAGGCGCAGACATGGTAAACGACATCTGGGGACTTAAATATGACCCTAAGGTGGCAGAACTCATCGCTGAATATGATGTGCCGTGCTGCCTGATGCACAATCGCGAAAAGGCCGAATACGAAAGTTTCATGGACGATATGCTTGCAGACCTTGAAGAGTCAGTTAAAATCGCACGCAAAGCCGGAATCCCGGATGAACACATTATTCTGGACCCGGGTGTGGGTTTTGGCAAGACATATGAGCACAATCTCATCGCTATTAACCGATTGGAGAGGATGAAGGAACTTGGATTCCCGATTCTTCTTGCTACATCGAGAAAATCAGTCATAGGCCTGACATTGGACCTGCCTTCGGATCAGAGAGTAGAGGGCACACTGGTTACTACGGTGATGGGCGTGGAAAAAGGCGCGGCCTTTGTTAGAGTACACGATGTAAAGGAAAACATGAGAGCCATTCGCATGACACAGGCTATTTTAAAGGAAACAGGCCTGTAGGATTATACAGGAGATATGGGCAAGGAAGGAAGAGGCAAAATGAAATATTCCTGCTATGACAAAATACTTATTAAGAATCTTGAGGTCTTCGCAAACCACGGAGTTTTTGCCGAGGAAAACAGGCTGGGGCAGAAATTTCTTATTTCCCTGACCATGTACCTTGACACCCGTACTCCGGGGAAATCAGACAATCTGACCACATCCATCGACTACGGAGAGGTAAGCAGCTTTATGACCGGGTACATGAAGGAACACACCTTTAAGCTCATTGAGGCTGCGGCAGAAAACCTTTGCGAGGCACTGCTGCTCAGATATCCTCTCCTTAAGGGTGTTACCCTGGAATTAAAGAAACCATGGGCTCCCGTTGGGCTCCCTCTGGAGACCGTTTCTGTAGAGATTACAAGGTTCTGGCATTATGCATACATCGCCCTTGGTTCAAATATGGGAGATAAGAAGGCGTATCTGGACGGAGCTGTAAAGGCTTTGGATCAGACACCGGGATGCAGTGTGGAAAAGGTTTCGACATACATTATTACAGAGCCTTACGGCGGTGTGGAGCAGGACGATTTTCTTAACGGCGGCCTGCTGCTTAAGACTTTAATGCAGCCCCAGGAACTTCTCTGCCGTCTTCATGAAATAGAGCATGAGGCTCACAGAGAGAGGATTATTCGCTGGGGCCCGCGCACCCTTGATTTAGATATCCTCATGTACGATGATGAAATCGTGGAAACAGATGATTTAATCATTCCTCATGCTGAAATGCATCTTCGCCGGTTTGTGCTGGAGCCGCTGGCTGAAATCGCTCCCGGCAAACGCCACCCGATTCTGGGCAAGACGGCTGAGCAGATGCTGAAGGAACTGTAAATGAACTTAGAATTGATACCGAGATGTAATAAAACCCCGCATCATAATGAGCGGGGTTTTTGATCTAGATAAATCTGCTGAGGCGTTCTCTGGTACGTTCTTCACCGAGAATCTGCTGAATTTCCCAGACATCCGGTGACTGCTGGCGACCCATGAGGGCAACACGGATTACTGTGCTGACATGTCCTACATGGCCTTTGTACTGATCCGGATTCCTCTTGAAATCCTTAGGCTTTACAGCGTAGCCCAGTTCTTCGGTAATCGCACGGATCTTGTTGAACCAGGTTTCCTGATCGTCGCTGTGGTCATAAGTTTCAAGGTACTTTGTCAGTATGGCTGCGGTGTCTCCTGCGGCTTCAACTTCAGCAGGGAAGCTGTCTTCAATCTTGAACATATCGTCGAAGAAGTAGCTGATGTTTTCCACCATCTGCTGAGCGTAGATGTGGTCCTTACGCGGCTTTGCACCATCGCGTCCGATATCGAGAATCTTTTCAAGATATGCTCTGTCATCAAACATGTGCATGATTTCCGGCTTGAACTCAGCTGCCCAGTTCTTGAGGAAGTCAAAGAGGTCTGCGGCGCTGATCTTAAGGAGTACGTCCTTGCTGATATCGTTGAGCTTGTTCAGGTCGAAAAGTGCACCGGAGGTGGACATTTTCTCTGTGGTGAATTCAAATTCATCGATGTCGGCATCAGGGTTCGCAATACGCCATTCCTCGAAGTTTGAGTTAAGAATGGTCAGCAGGTACTCGCGGACTGCTGCAGGATGGTAGCCCTGGTTGCGATAGTAGTCCAGTGAAAGTTCAGGGTCCTTTCTCTTGGAAAGCTTACGCTTGTTGCCTTCTTCGTCCAGCTTCATCAGCTGTGCGGTGTGGCAGTAAATCGGCGGTTCCCAGCCTAGTTTCTCAAAAAGCTCAACATGGATAGGCAGGGACGGCAGCCATTCTGCGCCTCTGACAACATGGGTGGTTCTCATAAGGTGGTCGTCCACAACGTGGGCAAAATGATATGTCGGAATGCCTGTAGCTTTCAGAATTACAGTGTCCTGATCGTTGGCAGGCATGTCTAATATGCCGCGGATTGCGTCCTGCACATGGATTCTGCGTCTTTGCTCTTCCGGAAGGCTCATGTCTCCGTCGGATTTAAGTCTTATTACATAAGGCATACCGGCCTTTATATTTTCTTCAATCTGCTCATAGGTGAGAACTCTGCACTTTGCAAACTGGCAGTAGATTCCCGGGGTAAGCTTCATAGCCTCCTGCTGGCAGCGAATCTCTGCAATTTGATCCTCGGTTAGGAAGCAAGGATAGGCTTTTCCTTCACTTACAAGTTTCTTTGCAAAGCACTGATAAATCTCTCCTCTGTTGCTCTGAGTATAGTCGCCGTAGCTGCCCATATCTCCTTCCATGGTAGCGCCTTCGTCGAAGTTGATGCCGAAGAAGCGCAGGGAATTGATGATGATTTCAACTGCACCTTCCACATAACGCTTATCATCTGTATCTTCGATTCTCAGGAAAAATGTGCCGCCTGACTGATGGGCAAGTCTTTCGTCTACGAAAGCTCCGTACAGGTTGCCCAGATGGATGAAGCCGGTAGGGCTCGGTCCCAATCTGGTTACCTTAGCGCCTTCGGGGAGTTGTCTTTCGGGATAAAGTGCTTCATAATCTTCAGGTGTTTTGGTAATGTGCGGAAAAAGAAGCTCCGCCAGTTTGTTATAGTCCATATGTTAATCCTCCGTTTTTAGTTCGCGGTTTGCTCGTATTGGGGTGCACCTCAATTACACTCTAACACTTAATTTTAACAGTAAAAGTATTAAATATCAATAAGTTGGGAAAATAAATGTGAGAAAAAAGTTTTTCCAAAAGGCTAGATTTTGTTCCAAAATGGAACAAAATCAAGGTGTTTTGGAACAGGAGGGCAGTCATGGATACCACTTCATTTGATTTATATATGGAGATTTTGAAAAAGGAGCTTCCCGTAGGGGAAAGTTTTGATTTACTTGAGAGGAAGCTCATAATAGGAGGCCGCCGGGCCAGCATGTTCTTCGTGGACGGCCTGACTGACGGCGAGAAAACTCAGCGAATACTCGCCTACCTGATGGCCGTCCCGGCGGCTTCGCTGCGTGAGGTTTCCTCCAGTCACAGATTTATAGAGACGGTGCTGCCGTTCCTGGATACCACTATTATAGAGCCGAAGACAGGATGTGTCAGAGGGCAGGAGGCAGCCACCGGCATGAAGGCACCTTCCGATGCTTTGACCTGGGAGCAGGCGGTTGACTGCTATAATCAGATGCTGCCTAAGCTGTACGCAGGTCTGGTGCCTTTGCTTGTGGAGGGTCTGGACCGCATAATAATTATAGACTGCCGTGAATACCCGTCCCGGTCTGTGGAGGAACCGGACAAAGAAAAGACCCTCCGAGGTGCAAAGGACGGATTCACCGAGAACTTTATGGAAAACGTCGCTCTTATAAGACGGCGAATCCGTGATAATAATCTTATTTTTAAGGCATACAACGTGGGCAGTGTCAGTAAGGCAGATGTGGCGGTGGTCTACCTCAAGAACAAGGTGGACATGAAGCTCATCAACAAGCTTGATAAGAGCCTGAAGGACATGGGGCAAAACTCCAGGCAAAGAACAAGCGGCGGTGCAGACATCCTTTCTGTGGCCGACCAGAGCCTCCTTGAGCGCCTTCTCGAGGCTCTGGGTGCGGCAAACAGGCTGAACCCGTTCCCCAAGGTCCGCTATACCCAGAGGCCTGATATTATTGCCGCACACCTTGCCGAAGGCAAGGCGGCCATCATCGTGGACAATTCGCCTACGGTCATGCTGCTGCCTGTCAGCGTTTTTGAGTTTTTTCAGGATGTAGATGATTACTACTTTCCAAGGCTCACAGGAAACTATTTTCGAATGATAAGAATCATCAACTTCCTTGTTATCCTTTTCCTGACACCGGTGTACCTTATACTGGCGGAATACCAGGACTTTACGCCGGAGGTACTGAGCTTCTTTGTGCCTGACCAGGATTTTGCCATACCGATTTTCTGGCAGTTCATTTTGCTTGAAATAGCCGTAGACGGTTTGAAGCTGGCATCGCTTAATACGCCGACATCACTGGGCATGTCCCTTTCCGTAATAGGAGCCCTGATACTGGGCGAGTTCAGTATAGAGTCAGGATGGTTTATTTCCCAGACAATTCTTTGCATGGCGGTAGTTGCCTTGGCAGCCTTTACTCAGCCCAGCATTGAACTAAGCTATGCCATGAAGTTCAGCAGAATTCTCATGCTTATTGGTGCGCAGCTTTTTGGTATTGCCGGAGCAGCAGCGGCGGCAGCTGCAAGCTTCATTGCCATGGCCTCAACTAACACACTTTCGGGAGATTCGTACCTCTATCCACTTATACCTTTTAACTGGGCAAAATTAAAAAGGTTGATTTTTCGTACCAAATCATGATAAAATATATCATTGAAGCCGATTCATCAGGGCTTAAGAACGCACAATGAATAGGGGGAGAACTAATGGCAAGAATTTTGAAAAAAATACCGAACTTCAAGCTTCCTAAATTCAAAATGAAGGAATTTGAAGAGATTGAAGAGCTTAAAAAATTATATACCGCAGAAGACCTTGACAGAATGAAGGAAAAGCTGCCCGGTAAACACGGACACCACGAATGCTACCCTGGCACCGACTATAAGACTATTAAAGAAATATTCGATCGGTCAACAACCATTTATGCCGATAAGGAATTTATACTGGAAACCTTTAATAAGAAGAAAGGCTTTGAGGAAATCACCTATGGACAGTTCCGAAAGGATGTAATCGACTTTGGTACAGGCCTTACAAGGGCATTGAAACTGGAAGACGAAAGGGTAATTATTATCAGCGAGACAACCTACGACTGGTATGTTTCCTACATTTCACTCCTTTGCGGTGCGGGTATTGCTGTGCCTTGTGATAAGGAGCTGCCCGAAAACGAGCTGGAAAACCTGATTAAGCGTTCCAGAGCAGCAGCAGTTATTTTCTCCCCAAAGATGAAGGATCTGGTAAAGAAAGCCGCTGCTAAATGTCCGGGGGTAAAATATTGTATCGAAATGAAGTCTGATGCAGGATTTGATGAAAAGGACGAACGTTTTGTGGGCTTCAACTATGTAATGGAAGAAGGCCGTGTATTTACCAGTATGGGGGATACCAGCCTTATGGACAAGGAAATCGACCCGGATGCTTTTGCCGTGCTCATTTTTACCAGCGGAACAACTTCAGCATCCAAAGGTGTTATGATTTCAAACACCAATCTGGCATACAACGTAAACGCAGTAACACCTTATGTAATGCTTACACCTGAGGATAGATTGTTTTCAGTGCTGCCGCTTCATCATACCTATGAGTCAACCATCGGATTCATATACCCGATGGCAGTGGGCGCATCAATAGCAGTATGCCAGGGCCTTAAACATCTGGTTCCTGACATGCAGGCTACGCAGCCTACAGCAATAATTGCTGTGCCGCTTTTACTTGAGGCACTACATAAGAAGATTAACCAGGCCATTGCAAAGAGCGGAAAGGAATCAATGGTAAACACTATGATTCGTCTTACCAACGGTCTGCGCAATGTAGGTATTGATGTAAAGAGAAAGGTATTTAAGGACATTTACGCCAGCCTGGGCGGCCGTCTGAGACTTCTTGTAAGTGCTGCTGCTCCTATAGACATGAAGGTGGGCAAATGGTTTGAAGACATCGGACTGCTCTTCCTCCAGGGATATGGACTCACTGAGACCGCGCCTATTGCAGCCCTGACACCTGATTTTGATACAAGAGTAGGTTCAGCAGGAAAGGCCGTTCACGGCGATGAGATAATGATAAAGAACCCTAATGAAAGGGGCGAGGGGGAAATCCTCATCAAGGGCAAGACCGTAATGCTGGGATACTACGAAAACCCTGAGGCTACTGCAGAGGTTATGGAAGACGGATGGTTCAATTCCGGCGATATCGGCTACATGGATGATGACGGATTCCTCTACATCACAGGCCGAAGCAAGAACGTAATCGTTACACAAAACGGTAAGAATATCTATCCTGAGGAAATCGAAGGACTTCTGGCCAAGGTGCCCGAAATCGCAGAGTGCATGGTTTACGGCAAGGAAGTCAACGGAGAGAAGGAACTGATCATCACCGCCAAGGTAATTCCTGACTATGATGCCATCAACGAGCTTCACGGCAAGGAAAAGAAGGATCAGGAAAGACCTTTCACCGAGGATGAAATTTACAAGATTATCTGGAATCAGATCAAGCAGGTAAACCGCAAGCTGACCAACTACAAGTGCGTCAAGAGACTTGAGATTAAGACTGACCAGTTTGAAAAGACCAGCACCTTAAAGATCAAGAGATTCGCAGAGATTCAGAAGGATAAGGAAGCCGAAGCAGCAGAAAAAGAAAAATAGAGAAACAAATAAGTAAATAAGCAAATAAGTAAAGACACCGTTTTATATTGATTCGGTGTCTTTTTTTAGGTTTTATATTAAATGTTAGGGCAGCATTTTGCTATTTATCCAAAAATATCTTCAAATTCTTTAATATCAACTTCTTCGCCTGACTTGCGTCTGTTAAGGGCGTCCATTACTTTGGAGAAGACCTCTTTGCTGACAGGGTACCTGCTGATAATAACAGCCATAAGCACCATAGCAGCTCCCGGTATGAATGCAAAGGCATTTTCAACCCAGGTAAGGGCAAGCTCTGTCTGAACCGAAAGTTCACTGTTGAATCCGGACATTTCCAGAATTATTCCCAGCATCTGAACACCTACCGCTATGGAAAGGGACTCTGAAAGAGCCTGCAGGGAGATAACCGCTCCGGAATGTTTTTCCCCTGAAATCAGTTCCTCGACTTCGCAGACATCATAGAGCATAGACGGCATCAGCTGCCAGTAGCAGGCGTTGGCAAATGCATAGAACAGGCATACCGCTACAAGACCTAATTTGCCCTCCACGCCGACAAAACGGCTTGCCATCATAAGAACACCGCAGATGCCGATTCCGTACATGAAAACCTTCTTCTTTTCCAATTTCACAGCCAGTTTGGTTATGAAAGGAACGGAGCAGACACCGGCTATGGTGATGACCATGAGCATGGCTGAAATGGCTTTATCGCCCATTCCAAGATTGAATTTCATGAAGAAAACTCTGTCGGAGGAGAATGTAATGTTAGCAATGAGATAGGTCAGGCTGGCACCGATGATGGTTCGTACAGGCTTCAGCTTGAGAATTTCCCAGTATCCCTTCATCATAGTCGGAAGAATCTTGTATAAAGGTTCTTTTTTCTTTTTAGGCGGTTTTACAAAGTCCTTCTTGTCATCCAGCTTAATGGTCAAGGCACAGATTAAAAGTGCGGCAGCACCGCATATACCGGTCATCATGCCTACAATCTGCCATGACTGCTGGGATGTTTTGCCCATATTCATGCAGTAGTCCACAGTAATGCTTGGAAGCACCATGCCTACACACATGCCCACCTGATTGAAGACGTAGGCGAAGGAACGCAGCACTGTTCTTTCGTTGTAGTCATCTGTAAGGTCGGAGCCCCATGCCAGGTAAGGAACGAAGAATGACGAGAAGCAGGTCCAGAATAAAATAACCATGGCTACATAGTAGATGACTTTTACAGTTGGAGACGCATCTATAGCTGTAAAAAGCAGGCTGGTTATGATAGCTACAGGAAAGGCTGCGCCGAGAAGGAAGGGCTTTCTTCGGCCGAATCTTGTAACTGCTTCGTCAGATTTAAAGCCTACTACCGGTGCACAAAGAGCTTCCCAGATGGAACCGATGGCAGAAATAGTACCTGCTACAGCAGGACTCACTCCAGCCACGGTGGTAAGGAATAAAAGCAGATATGTACCGGCCAGCATGTACATGGCGTTATCGCAGATGCCGCCGGTACCGTATGATAACTTGGTTGAGAATTTTAATTTCATTTGTTTTCACCTCTTCTGATACATAAACCATTGTAAAGTATACGGTTACCGTATAGTCAAGGGGAAAACTTGATTTTTACATAATTTTTACACTGAAGAGGTACGAAAAAGGCGGCCCGAAAGCCGCCTTATGTACTGTTATTCAGTTAGTCTTCGCAGCAGACTTGTCTAGAAGAAAAGTCCCCACGCAACGAAGCCCAGACAGGCGATAACACCTGTGTACAGCAGAACTACTACAAGGTAGCCCATTACGTTACGAGCTGACAGACCTGCGATACCAAGTGCAGGAAGTGCCCAGAACGGCTGAATCATGTTAGTCCACTGGTCACCCCAAGCAATAGCCATTGCAGCACGGCCGTATTCGATACCCATCTGAGTAGCTGCAGGCATTACGATAGGAGCCTGAACTGCCCACTGTCCGCCGCCTGAAGGTACGAAGAAGTTGATGATACCTGCGGATAAGAATGTGAATACAGGGAAAGTAACATCGTTTGAAACGCTTACGAAGAAGTCAGCGATAATTCCAGCCAGGGATACGCCGTCTCCGTTCTTTGCTACCATAAGTCCCATGATACCAGCGTAGAACGGGAACTGAAGCAGGATACCTGCAGCTCCGCCTGCAGCATCACCGATAGCGTCAACATATCTTCTCAGGTCGCCGTGAAGGAGTACACCGAGGAAGAGGAATATCATGTTAACGATATTAAGGCTGAGGTTGAAGCCCTTTGTAGCAAAGTTATATACGATATAACCGAATCCAAGAATTAAAACAATAACCCATAAAATCTTGCTGTGCTCGATTTTTTCAGCAGGAGTATCGATTGTGTAAACCCTTTCTTCATCTTCTACAAGAACAGCAGGATCCACAAGGATTGTGTGCTCTGTATCAGGGTGCATTGCCCAGTTTACCAGAGGCATTGTCAGAAGAATAACAATGCACATTGCAAGGTTAACCGGATGGAAAATAGTTTCACTTGTTGCTGCATAGTAGTTTACGTCAAGAATGGTGGTACCGCCTTCAGCACCCATCTGAAGAGGAATGGATCCCGAAAGGCCGGCGTGCCAGATTACGAAACCGGAGTAAGCGGCAGCGATAAGCAGCGGATAGTCAACGTCTTTAACACGACGTGCGATTTCCTTAGCAAGGAGTGCGCCTGCGATAAGACCGAAGCCCCAGTTTAACCAGCAGCAGATTGTGGAAACGAAGGTTACAATAAGGATAGCACTCTTCTTGTCCTTGGCAGCGTTTGCGATGGCCCCCAGGCCTCTCTTACATACAGAAGCGGAAGCCATAGCTGAACCGAGAACCAGTACCAGGGCCATCTGCATTGCAAATCCTAAGAGTCCCCAGAAACCTGAGTCATTACCCCATGCAGTGAGCAGAGTAATAGGACCCTGCTGAGTTCCGATCATGGAGCCGATGAATACAACGATTGTAAGAATGATTGCGAAGAGGAATGGATCCGGCAGCCATCTGTTAACTACACGAACGCATCCGTTTGTGAATTTCTTAAACATATACATCCTCCTATTAAAACATTAAATAAATATTATGCGAGCAAAATCAAATTTGCTAAGATTTTGTTCATACAAACATAATATTCTTTTTGCGGAGAATGTCAAGTTTTTGTCAAAGAAAAAACTGAGTAAAATAGTTTATTTTTTGCATTTGCAAAATACAAGAAAAACGCAGACATGCCGCCTGCGTTTTTTATCTTCATTCCAGCACCGAAAGGGGGCTGTTTTCCAGTATCTTCTCTCCCATCTGCAAAATTGTTACAGGTAAATATACCTTTCCAAGATCCGGACAATCAGCCAGCGCTTCATCGCCTATGGAAAGCAGGCTGCCTGGCGCGGAAAATTCCGTCAGCCCCGAACCTTTGAAGGCTCCGTCGCGAATTCTGATAATGCCTTCAGGCAGAGTAACAGTTTTTACATGGGTCATGCCGCGGAAAGCTGTTTTGCCGATTTTTTCAACAGGCAGCATTGTAGCCTCAGGAGTTTCATCAGTAGAGAAAGGCACAGCATTAATGTGTGATGGCACTACAGGGTGCGGATCGGTTCCCAGATATCGCTTTATCGAAGCACTGGTATCGAAAATGTAAAATTCAAAGTCGCCCTCTGTTTTAAGATAAAACATTTTATGGCCGATTTCGGTGCTTTCGTTTATATCAGTTCCGAAGAGTCTGTCCATGGTGGCACCTATGTTTATACCGTGGGAAGCCTTGAACAGGATGATATCCTTCGGGGTGATTTCATTTCGTATTTCATCCTCCAGCTGGCTGCGGTCGCTGAAGAAACGGGCATCTTTTCCTGCAGCAAGAGCTTCCTCACATGCGAAAACCATGTCCTTTCCGAATCCCAGGAGAAGGTCGACATCGTGAGAAGCCGCCACACGGCCGATTTGTCTGTGGGTTTCCTCGGAAATATCCCCAAGCTCCAGTACATCTCCCAGCACAGCAATTTTTCTGCCGCCATCTTCCGGAAGCTCCATTTCGTCCATGGCAGACAGGGTGTTATCTACGGCCATGAGGGATGAGTTGTAGCAGTCTGCAAAGATATGGTACGGCCCGATTTCTATAAGGTTTTGACGCATGCCTGACGGATGGTACGAGGCAATTCCTGCGATAATTTCGTCGTCCTTTATTTTTAGGGCTCGACCTACAGCAAAGGCTGCAACGGCATTGAGGACGTTGTGCTCTCCGAGAACGTTTACATGAGCAGGTATTTTATCATATCCGCCGTTTTCAGTCTTAGCAGCGATGATAAAGTCGTATCCTGTACCGTTCTTGGCTATGTCTTCCGCAAAATAATCCGCATTTTGATTTTTGAGACTGTAGGTTACGGTGCACTGTTTGAACGGGTAGCTCATCAGGGCATCGTCGTCGTAATTTATAAATGCAATTCCGTCGGGTTTGCCGAAATCCGAAAGAGAAAGCTTGTCCTTAATCAGTGCTTCGCGGCTGCCGTAGCTTTCAATATGGGAATGACCGATATTGGTGTAAAGGGCCATGTCGGCATCCAGCTGGCGAGCGGAGATTTCAACACTCTTAGGACTGTTTGCTCCAACCTCCTGCAGGTAGACATTGTGAAAACGCTTCATACTTTGTATGTTCCGTGTTACAGAAAACATGGAATTGTTATTTCCTTTTGATACAAGAGGCTGTCTGTAGTGGGCACGCAGAACAGATTCCAGCATTTCCTTGGTAGATGTCTTGCCTACAGAGCCTGTAACTGTGATAACCTTTGCCTTATGGAGACTTCTTATATAGTGTGAGGCATTTATATAGGCGGAACAGATAGGATTCTCGCCTTGACCATTATCTTCTATGAAAAGGGAGCGGGTGTAGCTGCATGGCGTATCGGTAATGATGAGCAGACATTTTTTTTCAATTGCTTCAGCCAATGCGTCGGAAGTATATTTCGTGCTCTGAGGGCCGCCCCAGTACATAAATATAGATAGTTCTGTAAGCCTGCGGGGATCCGCGGTGAACTGATCTATGACTGTCTGACTTATGTCGGAAAGTTCATCAGGCATAGGGAGACCCGATACTTCAAAGAATTTTGCCACAGTCAAAGTCCTTTTTTCTTTATACTCAGCTATTGCCGCCTGCTTTTTCTGCTCCTTGAGGGCTTCCTTTTCGGCTTTTGCTTCAGCCAGCAATTCTTCTGCATAATCCTTATCAACTTTCTTTCTTATTTTACTGAATAAACCCTGGCGTGCCATTTTTTCCTCCTTATTTTTTGTGAGAAAAAACCCCGGGAGACACATCCGGGGTTTTCGCGCTCATTGCTGTGCATTTAACTTATGCACGGGTGGGGACGGGTGAGACTTATTTTGCTGCCTTTGCAGCGTTGAATCTTTTAGTTAATCTTGAAACCTTTCTTGATGCAGCGTGCTTGGAGATAGTTCCCTTAGCAGCAGCCTGCATAAGCTTCTTTTCTGCAAGGTGCAGTTTCTCTGCAGCAACTTCAAGGTTACCCTCAGCCATTGCAGCTTCAAATGCCTTTAAAACAGCCTTAAGATGGTTCTTAATTCTTCTGTTTCTTGCAGTCTTCTTGTCGATAACTCTGATTCTTTTCTTTGCGGATTTAATGTTTGCCATAATTTTTTTACCCCACTATTCTTAATATTTTAGCTAGTCCAGCATTATATATGCGGACATAAATTCGCAATATGAATTATATATGAAAGATGTTGAAATTGCAAGGGGTTTTTGGGAGAAGCATATTTATATTTCTACATTTCGATAATAATCTTTCGCAAAATCATAAAAAAGCTTCATAGATTTAGTAAAAACTGCATTTTTTCGCCATGCAATTCCAAGCTTTCGCCTTTGTGCCGGTTCCGTAATAATTGCGTAAGTGACTTTATCTGACTTACATTGCATCGCAGACAGTTTTGTAGTTATGGAAATCCCGTAGTTTTCTATGACCATCTGATCACGCAGAGTGTAGTCACAAACCATAATCACATTGGGTTCAAAACCGGCGTCCTGATACATAGTTGAAATAAATTTCTGAAGGTTTGTGCTGCTGTCAAGATTAATGAACTTTTCATTGCAACATTCGGTCAGACTTATTTTTTTTCTGCGGGCAAAAGGGTGTGATTTATGCATAAGGATAGCCATTTCGTCATCGTATAACGTTTCGTATTCAATTTTTTCATTGTAGATATTGTTGACTCCACCGATGTACATATCAATTCTGCCATCTATGATAGCACTGAGAAATTTAAATCCCTCAATTGAAAACTGGTTTATTTTTATATCAGGATATTGCTCTCTGAATGAACGGAAGGTGTCATTCCAGACATAAGGGCTTAAAATTCCAAGATTGATGCTTTTTTCGTCTTCATCTCTCATAAGTTTAATCTGTCTGCGACCATTTTCCATTGCAAAAAAGGCCTGTTGAATATAATCTTTATATACTTGACCATATTCAGACAATTCAAGATTTCTGCCTTTGCGAACAAACAGAGGGGCACCCAGCTCTTTTTCAAGTTTTTTAATCGTTGAACTGAGAGATGGCTGGGAGATATTCAGCTTTTCAGCTGTTTTGGATACGTGTTGAGTCTCACATAGTTCTAAGAAATATTTCAGTTGAAGAAGTTCCATACCTTAACGCCTTATTTATAAATTTAAATTTATGAATATATAGATAATTATATATTAGATTTAATAATAAATCAATGCTAAAATTAGCACAAAAGAAACCATCAGCAAAAGATGATTCGGAAAGGAGAACTAATGGGAAGCAAAACGATTCGTATTGGAGTGGATGTAGGCGGCACCAATACAGATATATGCGCCATAGATGAAAAAAGCGGAGAGCTTATGGTGTATAAACTGCCATCGTCCCTTTATGACCAGTCTGAGGCGGTTGTATCAGGTGTGAAGGTAATAGCGGAAGAAAATGGTTTTGCAGGAGAAGATATAAGCAGGTTTATGCATGGCACAACGGTTGCTACAAACGCAATTCTTGAGGGGAGAGGTGCTAAAACCGCGCTTATAACAACAGGCGGGTTCAGAGATCTGCTTGAGATCGGCAGACAAAAAAGACCGGATTTGTACAACCTGCAGGCAGATAAGGTTAAAACACTTGTTTCACGGGATTGCAGATTTGAAGTTAGTGAGAGAACAGACTATAAAGGTAATATTGTTCGGGAGCTCAAGGAGGAAGAACTTCTGCCGATTGTTGAAGCCATGAGGGAAAATCAGGTTAAAGCTGTTGCAGTCATGTTGCTTAATGCATACCTGAACCCTGACAATGAGCAATCGATAAAGGCAATTATAGAAGAAAAATGCCCAGACGTTTTCCTTACAATATCCAGCGATTTGTCAAAGCAGTTCAGAGAATATGAGCGCCTTTGCGGCACTGTTATAAATTCTTTCGTCGGACCTGAAGTACGAAAGTATATGAACAACCTTAAAAGCACATTAAAATCCATAGGAATAGAAAATACTTATATTAATCATTCCAACGGAGGTCTGATGTCCATTGACGAGTCAATGAAGTATCCTGTCAAGACTGCTTTATCAGGTCCTGCTGCCGGAGTAGTAGGGGCACAGTATATCACAGATTTGATTGAAGAAAAAGATCTGATAACTGTGGATATAGGAGGGACAAGCACAGATATTAGTCTGGTGGTAAATGGAAGATTTGAAGCTTCAGATGAAAAAACCATAAGCGGATATCCGGTTAGAATTCCATCAATAGATATATCGACTATTGGTGCCGGAGGGGGAAGTATAGCATGGATTGACAGCGGTGGGATACTCAAGGTAGGCCCACAGAGCGCAGGTGCAAGTCCGGGGCCGGCATGCTATAAGCGTGGAGGTGAAGAAGCGACAATAACCGACGCCCGTGTAGTCTTAGGACACCTTAACAATGAGGTTCTGTTGGGAGGAAGACTTCCTATAAATGCAGAATTATCTAAAGCAGCAGTGAAACGACTAGCTGACAGGATACATATGGATGTGATGGAGACAGCAAGAGGAATAATTTCTGTCAGCAATTCAAATATCATTAAAGAAATCAAAAATGTAACAGTTGCTAAAGGATACAATCCAAGTGAATTCTGTCTTGTTGCATTTGGCGGATCAGGCCCGCTTCATGCGGCTGAACTCATCGATGAAATGATGATAAAGAAAGCGCTAATTCCTAAAACTCCGGGACTATTGGCAGCATACGGACTTCTTACAGAAAACATGAGAAGAGATTTTGTGCAGACAAATGTAATGGAAGTGAACGACCAATGTCACAACGTCTTGGAGAAACAGTTCAACCTCCTGGAACGTGAGGCCGACATGTGGTTTGACGAAGAAAAAATAGATTCTGAAAAGCGCAGCAGAGAATACTTCCTTGATATGAGATACAAGGGACAGAATCATGAAATAAGAGTACCAATTGATAAAACTATAATTTCGTCTGCCGATAAAATCAGAGAAGAATTCACAATAGCATATGAGAGACTCTACTCATTCAGTTCGGATGATGTAGTACAGATTGTAAACTTTGGGTTATCTGCAATTGGAGATATAGTATATCCGGTTATTAATGAGGATGAATACGATGGTGAAGATTCATCAAAGGCACTTATTGGAACACGCAGAGTGTACGAAGGGAATGGTGAATATTCTGATTATGGTCTGTATGACAGAGAAAAACTAAGAAATGGCAACATAATCTATGGGCCTGCAATTGTGGAGCAGATGGATAGTACGACGATAATCCTCGGAGGTCAGAAGGCCACAGTGGATAAGTACCTGAATATGATGATTGAGAGAGTATAGGAGGTGGGGCAGTTGAAAGAGATAAATTCCATAACACTTGAGATTGTGGCAAACAGCATTACTTCTATAGCTGAACAGATGGGTGTGATACTGTCTAAAACCGGATATAGCACCAACATAAAAGAAAGAAAGGATCTTTCTGTTGCTGTATTTGATCGTAACGGAAAACTCCTGTCTCTCGCCCAGCATATTCCTCTGCACTTCAGTTCACTGTCAGGTGCAGTAGAAGTGTTGACACAAAAATATAACGTTGAAGATATTCATGATGGTGACATATTTATTGCAAATGATCCGTATAGCGGAGGTGGCTCACATCTTCCTGACATAGTGCTTCTTAAACCTGTTTTTTACAATGGAGAGCTTGTTGCATTTATGGTGAATACAGGACATCATGCGGACAAGAGTAGAAAAGGGACGACTATTTATGATGAGGGTCTCAGAATTCCTGTGGTTAAGCTGTATGACAGGGGCACTCTGGTAAAGGATGTAATGGATTTAATCATGCTTAATTTCCAGATGAAGTATGAACGTCATGGGGACCTGAATGCACAGATTATAACGAATCAGTATGGTTCTGATAAGCTTATTGAGCTGATAGATAAAATCGGAATCGACACATACAATGAGTTCTGTATAAAATGGCTTGAGTATGGAGAAAGAAAAGCAAGACTTGCTATAGCGGAATTGCCGGACGGCGAGTACTGTTTTGAAGATTACCTCGATGATGATGGTGCAGGGAACAAGAACTTACTTATAAAGACCAAGATTGTGATAAAAGGAGATGACATTACATTTGACTTTACCGGTACTTGCCCTCAGGTAAGCGGCCCTTATAACTGCGTGCCGTGTGCTCTCAAAGCGACTGTATACTATTCCATGATGTCTATTCTTGATAACACAATACCAGCAAATTCGGGATTTTTTGAAAGTATAAATATTGTCGCAGAATCAGGAAGTCTTGTATGGGCTACGGAACCGGCTCCTACGGGGGATCGTGAAACAACAGCACAGAGGATAGCAGACGTGATTTTTGGAGCCTTTTCAAAAATGAATCCGGAAAAGGTGGTAGCTGCAGGTAATGGTGCAATGAGCTTTTTCTCTTTTGCAGGGACAGATGAACGCAGCGGACAGCCGTATATCTATGTGGAGACAATCGGAGGCGGCTCAGGTGCCAGATATAACAAAGACGGTCTGGATGCAGTGCATGTACATATGACAAACACATCCAATCTTCCGGTTGAGGCATTGGAAATGGAATATCCCCTGATGGTTGAAAAATACGCACTTTCAGAGAACAGCTGCGGAGCAGGAAAGTATCGGGGCGGAATGGGGATAATAAGAACGATACGTATTCTCGAAGAAAGCAAGGATACAGTACTTGTCGGTGCGGCTACAGAGAGGGCAGTGATTCGTCCATGGGGCCTGGAAGGAGGTCAGCCTGGAGGAAATTCAAGCATTAAAATATACAGAGCCGGCAAAGTAATTTCTGACAGTCCTAAGCCGAGAAATGTTAAACTGGAAAAGGACGATATCGTTGAGATGGTTACTGCCGGAGCAGGTGGTTACGGACCGGTTTCTGAAAGAGATCCGGAAATAATTAAAAGGGAATTCCGTGAAGGTATAATTGATAAAAAATGGATTGAGGAAGCAGGAATTGATATTGCACTATAGAATTGAGAAGTTTACCGGGAGGTAGAACAATGAGTAATAGTGAGAAAAAAACAGTAGGACTCCCAATGGCAATTTTTACCTTTATCGTTGTTGCAGCGATTATGTCAGTTGGATTGGCAATTTTAAAGATTAACACGATGGTAACATTTATTTTAGCGCTCTTTGCGGTATGCATTATTGCAGTATGTACCGGAATGAGTATGGAACACCTTCAGGAAGTAATTCTGACGGGATTTAAGAAGTTCGCACTGATTGGCATGATTTTGATTTCTGTCGGCATGGTTGTAGGAAGCTGGATGATCTCAGGAATTGTACCATCCATAATCTATTTTGGACTGAAAATATTCACACCGGCATCATTTTTGGCGATAGGATTCATAGTATGCTGTATAGTATCTTTCTTTACCGGATCCTCTTATGCGGCATTGGGTACCATAGGCGTTGCTTTTATGGCAATAGGTTACGGTATGGACATAAATCCTGGATTGGTTGCAGGCATGTCGGTTTCCGGCGCAATTTTCGGAGACAAGATGTCCCCATTCTCCGACACCACCAATATGGCACCGGCAGCGTCTGGTACGGGTGTATTTGAGCATATTAAATCCATGTTATGGACCATAACTCCTGCATTTCTGCTTTCGACAGTATTATATTTCATTATGGGTCTGAAATATAATACTGCAACAGAAGAATCGCTTCAGGGTATCAACGATATAATGAATGTACTTGATGAAACGTTTAATATATCAATTCTTTTATTGATTGTTCCTGTCTTAACAATAATTATGGTTGCAAAAAAAGTTCCGGCAATGATTGCACTTATGATAGGAGCTATCGCTGGTGTTGTAGCTGCACTTATAGCTCAGCCGCAGTTCACATTCAATCAGGTGGTAACAGCCATGTCTGCAGGATTCAGCGGAGAATTTGAGAATGCAGCCGTAGCAAAACTTCTCAACAGGGGTGGAATTAATGCAATGATGTCAACAATAGTTTACTGCATTTTTACCCTTGAACTGGGTGAACTGATGTATGAGATGGGTGTTTTATCAGCAATACTCGATACCTTCAAGGAGAAGATTGCAAAACCTTGCAACCTGATAATAGCTACATTAATCTCATGTCTTGCTACAGTAATGCTTACTACATCACAGTATATGGCTATCCTCCTTCCTGGAGAAGTTTTTCAGAACTCTTACAAGAAGGCTCAAATCGCACCGTACGTTCTTTCAAGAACCCTTGAGGACGGGGGAACGATTTTCTCTTTCCTTGTGCCATGGTCTGCAGCGGCAATATACACAGCAGGTGTGCTGGGAGTGCCTACACTGTCATATCTGCCATATGCTTTCCTGCCGCTTATCTGCCCTGTTTGTTCGATTATCTGTGCGATTACAGGTATTGGAGTATTCAATACGAATGGAAAGAGCATGCGTGGCAAGATGATGAAGAAGGTTGAGACAGCAGAAGAATAACAAGATTATTTATCATATGGATATTTTCTAAAATACAATTTTAGAAATGTTCCTAGGAAAACAGTGCATTGATTTTGATGCACTGTTTTTCTTGCCCGCAAATGAGCAGATTTTGACCCAATAATAAGCACAAAAATGGGCACAGACAGCGCTCCGAAACGGGCGATAAAAATAAAGTGTTGGATTTTCAAGCCTTAGAAGCTGCGACGGTTTTTTGGCACGGTATTTGCTAATTATGTCGCCATGACAAATAATCAAAGGAGGACTAATCATGGAATTAGAAACGATGGGTTGGATATCGTTACTTCCCGCAATTATCGCAATCGTATTATCATTTGCAACAAAGAATACAATCGTTGCACTTCTCGTAGCATGCTTTGTAGGCACACTTGTTTCCGGACAGGGTCTGCTGGGATTACCTACAATCATTAAAGAGGCCTGTGGAACTACCAGTTTCTCATGGGTAATGCTGCTGAACCTTTACATCGCAATCATCGTAGCATTTTTCCATAAGACCGGTGCCATTCAGGCGTTCTCTGACTGGGTTCACAATAAGAATCTTTCGAGAAAAGGAACTCAGCTTGTTGCCTGGGTTCTAGGTATCTTCGTATACTTCTCTGACTCCTTCTCTCCTTTGTTCGTAGGAACAGTTATGAGAGACATCTCAGACAGAGCTAAGATTTCCAAGGAAAAGCTTTCCTACATCGCAGACTCAACAGCTGCTCCTGTAAGTGTACTGGTACCTGTAACAGGATGGGCTGCATATCTTATGAGCCTTGCTGTAGGTGTTGGATGCATCGTTACTCAGGATGATGCACAGGCTTTATTCCTTAAGGCGATTCCATTAAACTTCTATCCTTTATTCGCAGTAGTCCTGGTTGGACTTGTTGCCAGCGGCATTGTAAAGGATTACGGTCCTATGAAAAAGGCAGAAAAGAGAGCTATAGAAGAAGGTAAGGTTTTAAGAGACGGAGCTACTCCGCTTATCGGAAAAGAGCTTATAGAAATGAAGCCTTATGAAGGAATTAAGCCGAATGTAGCATTAAACTTCGTAGTACCTGTAGTAATGATCATCACCATCGCTTTGGGAACATTCTTCACATTAGGTTCCGCAAAGACAATGGAAGCATTCCTTTACACCTGCATCTTCATGGCTGTAAGCATGCTGATTCAGGGAATTCCTTTCAAGGAAGTTATGGAAACAGTTACAGTTGGTATTAAGAGCGGCGTTCCTGCAGTTACCCTTCTTGCACTTGCATATTCAGTAAATGCACTTTCCAAGACCATGGGAACAGCGAACTTCATCGTTTCATCCTGCAGCGGATTCCTGACGCCGGCAGTACTTCCTGCAATCATCTTTGTAGTAGCATGCATTATGGCATTTGCAACAGGTTCCTCATGGGGTACATTTGCAATCTGCATGCCTATAGCATTGCCTCTGGCATTTGCTTATACAGACGGACAGCTTACAACTCTGGTTGTAGCATGCTTCGCAGCAGTAGCAGGCGGCGGCGTATTCGGAGACCACTGCTCACCGCTTTCAGATACTACAATCCTTGCATCAACAGGTGCAGGTGCCGACCACATTGACCACGTTAAGACACAGCTTCCATATTCACTTACCTGTGGCGTGCTGGCATTTATCGGATACCTGATTTTAGGATTTACTTCTTTATAATCTAGATAAAGCAAAAAACTATCACACCAAACGCAAAAACACCCCGGCATTCAATCAGGGGTGTTTTTGTATGGATTTTGTGCTTGTGAATTCATCGATGATATATTAAAATGGTCTTGATAGGCTGTAAGCCGGAAGGTATCAAAGTATGCAGAAATAGTGTAAGGAAAAGACTTGACATGGAAGAAATAAAAAAACTATTTAAAGACATCGGATACATTGAAGGAATTACCATAATAAACGTTGAGGGAGAAATCCTTTTTTCGGCCAAGTTCAACAATAAAATGAACGAGAAGGACGAGAACTACGAGGTTGTGGGCAAAAAATTCCTGGATGTATATGAAAACCTGGACGAAAACAACAGCAGCACATATCGCGCTATGAGAAACGGCGTGCCTATTTATGTGGAAAATCAGGAACTGAAGAGCGTAGGACAGAAGCCGATACACATTACATCCCTCTCCGTACCGATAAAAAGCGGACGTTCCATAGTCGGTGCTATAGATCTTTCTGTTGTATCCGACCCTCCTAAGGAAACGGGCGGTGTAGAAATAAAAGATGAGGTGCTTTACGCATACAACAAAGTGGAAAGCCTTCACAGAGCTGATGATAAGGCGGTTTATACGGTGGACGATATTCATACCTGCGACAGCGGAATGATTGAGATGAAGGAGAACATAGCCAAATTCGCCAAATCTGACCTGCCTGTGCTGATATACGGTGAAACGGGAACGGGAAAGGAGCTGGTGGCTCATTCTCTGCATAATCTCAGCAAGAGGGCAGACAAGCCTTTTGTGGTGCAGAACTGCTCATCCATACCGGCTAACCTGATAGAAAGTATTTTATTCGGGACCTCAAAAGGTGCCTTTACCGGCGCTGTGGATAACATGGGCCTTTTGGAACTGGCCGACGGCGGGACGCTTTTCCTTGACGAAATAAACTCAATGCCTATGGAGCTGCAGCCGAAGATTCTCAGGGTAATTCAGGATGGAACATTCCGGCGAGTAGGGGGAAAGGATGTACGCCATGTAGATGTGCGCATCATTTCATCTACCAACGAAAAACTGGAGGATGTAATTGCAGACGGACGCTTCAGGAGAGATTTATTTTATAGGCTGGCAGTACTGATGGTTGAGATACCGTCCCTTCGTGATAGGAAAAAAGATATACCCCTTTTGGCAAACCTGTTTATCGGAAAATATAATGCCATGTTCGGTAAGAGAATACATAAAGTTGAACCGCTGGTTTATGATGCTCTCTCAGAATGCAGATGGCAGGGAAATGTACGGGAACTGGAAAGTGCCATAGCTGCGGCAGTTTGTGTGGCCGACGATAAATCCGATACTCTTGAATACAGACACGTTTCAGGCCGGCTTTCGTGCATGGATATGGCGGAAGAGGCTCTTAAACCGGCCGCGGCAGAGACCATCGAGCTGCCTGATGAGCAGGGGGCCCTTGCAGATATGGTTTCCGGATATGAAAAGAAGCTGATAAGCAGGGCGCTTAGCGAGGCTGACGGCAATATAACTAAAGCGGCCCAGCTTCTTGATGTTCCTAGACAGACCCTTAGCCGCAAGGTGAAGGAGTACGGTCTATAGCCCAGTTGCGACATGCACAAAAATGAGCGCTTTAAAATGGTCTCATGGATTCGCGCGCGCTCAAAAACGGGCAGACACATCATAAAATGAATATGCATCATATGGAGAAGATGTTGAAATTTCAACATCTTCTTTTCGTTTGTAAATGTTGGCACGGCTTTTGCTTATATATGTGGCATAAAGAGATTTGCAACACGAAAGGAAGTATTGAAATGAAATTTGGAGTTTTAAAGGACATTAAAAACGGTGAGTACAGAGTAGTTGCCACTCCTGCTGAAGTAAGTCTTATCGTCGGCGACGGCCACGAAGTTTATGTGGCAAGCATGGCAGGTTATGCAGCAGGCTTTGACGATGAAGAATATGCGGCAGCGGGTGCAACCATTCTGGCAACTAACGAAGAAATCTGGGCTACTTGTGATTTTGTAGCAAAGGTTAAGGAAATCGAGGCCAGCGAATATGATCTTATGAGAGAGGGACAGATGATTTACTGCTGCATCCATCCGGCTGCTCACAGGGAAGAAGTTGATGCTCTCCTCGAAAAGAAGGTTATTGCAATTACTGCAGAGGATTCACACAGATATGGTTCTCCTAACTGCGAGGCTGCAGGCAAGGCAGGAGCTTTCATGGGTCTCTGGTCTATGATGAGCACCAACGGCGGCAGCGGAAAGTTCGTAAGCGGACTTGGCGCAGCTCCGGGAATCAAGGCGCTGGTATGCGGATGCGGTACAGTAGGTAAAGGTGCTATCGAAGTTCTTCAGACTATGGGTGCGTGGGTAACTGTAGCAGATATAAATATCGGTGCATTGAGAGATATTGCCACAAAGTATGACGGAAAAGTCAATACTATTATTTCCAATAAATATAACCTGACTAAGGAGCTCCCTACAACAGATCTGGTAATCAACTGCGTAAGATGGCCGAAGAATGCCAAGGAAGCAATGATCACAAGAGAGATGGTAGCTTCCATGAGAAGAGGTTCTGTAATTGTAGATGTCAGCAACGATGAGGGATGTATTGAAACCTTCCACGAAACCACTCATGATGATCCTATTTACATTGAAGAAGGCGTTGTGCACTACTGTGTAAGCAACATTCCGGGAGCAATTGCAGGCTCAACTTCTGTTGCTTATGCTGCAGGTATTGTAAATCACTTCCGTTCAATTATGAACAACGGTCTTGAAGAAGCCTGCGCAAGAGACGGTTTCCTGAGAAGAAGCCTTACAGCCTACAAAGGATACCTCACTCATGAGGAAACCAGCGGCATCCAGGGCAGACCTTGGGTTAAGCCTGAAGTTATTCTCGGAATCGCAGACAGAAAACTTGACCCTGCTCCGGCAGCGACAGTTACAAAATCCGAAAACTTTTACGATGAGTTCAAATAATTTCCTTTTTTACATATTTATATACTTTTTTTCTTGGGCATACCTGATTACATCGGGTATGTCTTTTTTTCTCATAAAAACAGCCCTGGGGCGGCAGAATAACAAAGAAGGAGGAATTTATCATGCTTAACTACAGAACCGACCTGGCTGTGGAAAGATCGCAGCTTCTCGATGAAGCCGGCCAGCGTGCACAGGGATATATTAAAAAAGAGAGTCAGATTGATGACGATATTTCTGTCATCGAAATTACAATTACAGAGGAAGAGGGGGAAAAAGTCTTCGGCAAGCCCAGAGGAACCTATATAACTCTTGAGGTAAAGGGCGTTCTGGATGAAAAGGACAGCATCAAGGAAAGAACAGCACGGGCTCTGGCAGACAGGCTAAAGGAACTGATAAAATTTGATTATTTTCTAAAAGTGCTTGTAGTCGGGCTTGGCAATGAAAAGGTAACCCCTGACAGTCTAGGGCCTCACACGGTTGACAAGGTGAAGATTACATCACATCTTTTCAGGATTTTTGAATGTGACGGAGACTGGGAAATGGCCAATGTAAGCGGCTTTAACCCTTCAGTGACAGGTGTGACGGGAATGGAAACGGCCGACCTCATCGAAAGGACGGCGGGACTGGTAAAGCCTGATGTGCTGATATGCATTGATGCCCTGGCTGCAAGGGATATAGGAAGGCTGAGCACGACAATTCAGGTGTGCGATACAGGTATTTTCCCCGGTGCCGGTATGGGAAATAACAGAAAGGAAATCACCGAAAAAACTATGGGATGCCGGGTTATTTCCATTGGAGTGCCGACGGTAATAGACTCACGCACCCTTCTTATAGAGGCCGCAGAAAAAATCAATGATCCAATGGTTGAAACAAAGCTTGAAAACTACATCGAAAGCCGGGACATGGACATGATTGTGACCTCAACCGACATTGATGCCATAATAAAGGATTTCTCCGACATTATTTCAAATGCCATAAATATAACACTTCATCCGGGCATATATTCATAGGGTAATAGAAATTTTGGGGACCTTTTGCGACGCCGGGGCGGAGTGTCAGGATGGGTTACCTAGTAGTAGGAGACTTTGATGAAAAAAGGTTTTGGACTGATACTGATGGGAGTTTATCTGCTGAGTACTGTGCTCTTTTGCAGTTCGGGTGAGAACGGTGCGGCTGACTTTGGGGATATGGGAATGACTGCCTCTGACTTTGGAGTGATGTGCATTTCCACCTCATATCCTAATCTCAATCTGGAATTGGCAGATTCCCGTGACAATGAAAACTCGCTGACTGACGGTTCCGGCAATAATAAAAACGGTGCAGAGCCGCTTAACGAAGAAGAAAAGCCTGAACCTGTTGTCTTTGGAGACGAACCGGCAGTTCTCATAGTTCACACTCATGCAACAGAGTCATATCTTCCGGCATCTGAGGGGAATTATCACACAAAAAAGAAAGAAAACACTGTGCGTGATGTAGGTACGGTGCTGGCTCAGGCACTTAAGGACGAGGGCATTGCCTCAGTTCATGATCAGACTCTTCACGACAATCCTTCATACAGCCAGTCATACAGTCGATCTTACGAGACCATAGAAAAGCTTTTAAAAAAATATCCGACCGTAAAATGCGTCATAGATTTGCATAGAGATGCCATCTCTTCTGATTCCAAGGCATCGTCGGTATCAGTTGAAGGAAAACAATGTGCAAGGTATTCTTTTGTGGTCAGCAACGCGGTTCCTACCTATGATTCAAATCTTAAATTCATACGGCAGCTGAATCGTAGGGCTTCCACGGACTTCAACGGGTTTGAAGGAAAGGTACTGGAACGCGGCTACCGCTATAATCAGGATCTGTCCTCCCGTTACATGCTCCTTGAGATAGGTTACAACCGCAATGACATCGATGAGGCCAGAAACACGGCCAAAGTCTTCGGAAAGGTGCTGGCCGATACACTGAAGGCAGGGTATTAGTGTGTAGTCTGCTTGACTGTTTGCGCTGTGAGCCATTTAATGAGTGGAATAAACCAAGAATCCTTACAAGTGTTGAAATTATTTAGCTAGTGGTTTACTTTTTTGAGTGCTGAGATAGTTTCTTCCACAAGTTTGGATGTGGAAACATTAATAATAAACCAGAAAGTCTCTAAATCATTGAAATAGAACTGCAACTGGTTTATTTTTTGTGTTTGAGATTTTGCTGAGATATAAGAGAATTACAAAGGCACGCGAGAACAGTAAACCACCTACTAGCTAAGAACGTTGAAACTTCGTTATGAATGGTTTACTCTAGATAAAACTGAAAATACAAGAGAAAAAATAATTTACAATGATAAGAAATAATGGTATAATATAACTGAAAATAAATGTAATTTAAGCGTGACAATATTATATGGGAGAAAAGAAATGGATTTTAGAGATTATATCAGGATTGGCCTACAAGCGGAAAAAATGAAATTGGCGAAGTGCAGCAATATTATTAAGACTGCACCGGTAGGAAGATTGACCTTGAGGAAAAATGTAAATGGTCATAGGCGCTACTATATAACAATGCCCGGAGAACAAAAGGCAAAATATGCCGGGAAAAAGATGATGATAACCATATATAAAATAAAACAGCGAAAAAAGGCTGAATTGATGGTGGAGATTATAAAAGACAATATTGCCGTCAGGGAATATGTACTCGAAAACTACAGAGATTGCAGTGATGAGGCCATAGAGGCAATGCTCCCTAAGGCATACCGAGCCGACGAGGAACTGACTGAAAAGGTGTTTCAACAAACAGGCCTCGCCAAAAAGGTGCACCAGTCTGAGAATCCTTACAAGCCGGAAGAGTTAAGGCATGTCACATCATTTAACCTGAGGGTGAGATCCAAGGGTGAGCTGATAATGGCGGAAGCCCTGCACGCGGCCGGTTTTGAATTTTATTATGAAAAACGTCTTGAACTTTATGACGAAGATGGCAATATCAAAGTGGTATATCCGGATTTCACCATAGTTTTTCCTAGCGGATTCATCGTTTACTGGGAACATAAGGGCAGGCTGGATGACAGAAATTACATGCTGCGTGATATAGATAAAACGCAGTTGTATTATCATAACGGGATTTTTGAGCCCCACAACCTGATAGTAACTACGGACGGACCGGATAACATGACCGATATGGAGGCGGTAAACAGAATTATAAACGGCATGCTTATGCCTCTAATGGGGATTTGACATCGAAGGATGATGACTGCCGAAAATACGAGCTACATAAAACACGCCTGCCAACACATACTAGAAAAAAGGCAGGTGTTTTGTTATGAAAAATTTTGGCGAATATGTTCTGATAATGATTGTGTTCTTTATCGCGGCGCTGGCTTTTTTGGAGGTTGACAAGCGGTGCGGCGACATGTATGGAACAGGCGGAAAAATTGCAGCTGAGGCATCAGAGGCGGCGAGTGCAGCCGTGCGTATAATGGAGGCGGCAACGGAGACGGCAATGGACACGGCAGCTCCATAAAAATATTGAAATTCTCGCAATTATGTTTTAAAATATACATTGGAGTTGTGTGTTCTGACGCCAGAAGGTGCTTTCAGCAGAAAGCAGGAGCAAGGCGGCATTTGCACAACCATAAAATTTAAAGATGCGAGGATACAAACGACATAATGGACTACCAGAAATATATAAGAAATTTCAGTATAATTGCCCACATTGACCACGGCAAATCAACCCTGGCCGACAGACTGATAGAAAAGACAGGGCTGGTTTCACAGCGCGACATGAAGGAGCAGTTTCTCGACAATATGGACCTGGAAAGGGAGCGTGGCATAACCATTAAGCTCCAGACCACCAGACTTGTATACAACAGCCAGGACGGGAATGAGTATATTTTCAACCTGATTGATACACCGGGACATGTGGACTTTACTTATGAGGTATCCAGAAGCCTTGCTGCCTGCGAGGGAGCAGTGCTTGTGGTGGACGCGACTCAGGGTGTGGAGGCCCAGACACTGGCCAATGTGTACCTTGCCCTGGACGAGAACTTAGAAATTTTGCCGGTGCTCAACAAGATAGACCTAGCTTCGGCGCGCCCTGACGAGACAAAGGAGGAAATCGAGGAGGTAATAGGCCTTGATGCCAGCGAAGCACCGCTGATTTCGGCAAAGGAAGGTATAGGAATAGAAGAACTTCTGGAAGCAATCGTTAAGGATATTCCGGCACCGTCCGGCAACCCCGACGGCAAGCTTAAGGCCCTGATTTTTGACTCCAAATATGACAACTACAAGGGCGTAATAATTTACACCAGAATTTTTGACGGACAGGTAAAGAAAGGCGACATTATCCGCCTGATGAATACAAAGAAAAAATACGAGGTAACCGAAGTAGGCATCTGTGCACCTAATCCGGTTCCGACAGACATACTCAAGGCAGGAGAGGTAGGATATATCTGCGGCAGCATCAAGCAGGTATCCGATGCAAGAGTGGGCGATACCATCACTTTGGACAGCAATCCGACAGAGGAAACACTTCCGGGATACAAGAAAGTACAGTCCATGGTCTACTGCGGCATCTACCCGGCAGAGGGCGAAAAGTACGAAAACGTAAAGGACGCACTGGAAAAACTGCAGGTTAACGATGCGGCCTTCCATTTTGAGCCGGAAACATCTACAGCTCTTGGCTTTGGATTCCGCTGTGGCTTCCTGGGACTTCTCCACATGGAAATCATTGTGGAAAGACTGGAAAGAGAGTTTAATCTGGCGGTAATCACAACTTCGCCAAGTGTAATATATAAAGTGGTAAAGACAGACGGAACTGTGGAAATGATTCAGAACCCGTCCAACCTGCCGTCACCGCAGGAAATTGACCACATAGAGGAGCCGATAGTAAAGGCGGACATCATGATCCCTAATGAATATGTGGGAAGCATCATGGAGCTTTGTCAGGACCGCCGCGGAAAGCTCCTTCACATGGAGTACATCACTCCCACCAGAGTGCAGCTCCACTATGAGATGCCGCTTAATGAGGTAATCTACGACTTCTTCGACGCTCTAAAGTCAAAGACAAGAGGCTACGGCTCCCTTGACTACGAGTTTATTCGTTATGAAAAGTCCAACGTGGTTAAGATGGACGTGCTTTTAAACAAGGACCTTGTGGATGCTTTCTCCATGATAGTCCACGAATCAAAGGCATATGCCCGCGGCCGTTTCGTATGCGAAAAACTGAAGGAAATCATTCCGATGCATCAGTTCGAGGTGCCTATCCAGGCAGCTATCGGCCAGAAGGTAATCGCCAGAGAAACGGTAAAAGCCTTCAGAAAAGACGTTATCGCCAAGTGCTACGGCGGCGATATTTCACGTAAAAAGAAGCTGCTGGAAAAGCAGAAGGAAGGAAAGAAGCGTATGCGTCAGTTCGGTACTGTAGAGGTGCCGCAGGAGGCCTTTACAGCTGTTCTGAAATACGACGACAACAAGTAGCAGGCTTTCAGAGGCCTGAAAGGCAATATGAAAAAATGAAGAATTTAGGAATATATATCCATATACCTTTCTGTCTGAGAAAGTGTCCGTACTGCGACTTTTACTCTGTAGCCGAAGCACAGATGGGAAAGGCAGAAATCTCCTCCATGAAGAGCCGCTTTGTAAAAGCATTGTGCAGTGAAATAGAGGCGGCAGGCATAAAATACGGCAAAGGTGCCCAGGCGGGAGACCAAAGGCAGGCGGATACCCTTTACTTTGGCGGAGGCACGCCAAGCCTCCTTGAACCTGAAGAACTGAAGGCAGTTTTAAAGACGGTGAGAAATGGATTTTGCCTGACAGAGGGAGCGGAAATATCCATGGAATGCAATCCTGCCACGGCGTCCCAGGAAAAGCTGGCGGCTTTCCGTGAACTTGGGATAAACAGGCTCAGCATCGGTGCGCAGTCCTTTGATGACGGGGTTTTGAAGATTCTTGGCAGACTCCATAATTCGGCCGATACAGTCAGGACAGTGAAGGAAGCCCGCAAGGCAGGCTTTGAAAACATAAGTCTGGACCTGATGTTTGCCATACCGGGGCAGACGGAAGAAATCTGGGAAGAAACTGTTAAAAAGACCCTTGCACTCAAGCCGCAGCACATTTCTTTATACAGCCTTGAATTCATGGAAGGAACGGCATTTACTGCCAGACTGGAAAAGGGTGAAATGAGGGAAACGGAAGCTGAGGCGGACCGTGCCATGTACGAAAAAGCTCTTGACCAATTTGGAGCACAAGGTTTTGTACAATATGAAATATCCAACGCAGCGCTGGGAAGGGCACACATCTGCCGGCATAACATGAAATACTGGGGTCTGGAAGAATATCTGGGCTTTGGCCCGTCGGCCCATTCATATATGATAGGTGAAGGTGGCAGGGGAGTGAGATTTTATAATGTGAGCAGTGTGGAAAAATACCTTGAAGGCTGGAGTGGGGAGGCCGGGACGGCAGACGGTGTTTCGGCGGTGGAAATTTTCTCACAGAACAGCCTTGCAGACGATGTGTGCGAGTACATTTTTACCGGACTGAGAAAAACGGACGGCATAGACCTGAAAGGCTTCAGAAAGAGATTTGGAAAGGACATCTGGGAGTTTTACGGAGCGGATGTCAGGAAAGAATTTGAGGAATACGCTGAGGGCGGCTTTGCTGCAGAAAATGATGATAATATCAGGCTGACGGTGAAGGGAATGAATGTCTCCAACCGTATCATGGCCTTGTTTGTATAAGCGTACATGCCCTGTGGGCGCGCATGAAAAAGGAGGATGAGATATGAGCAAGTACATAATGGCTCTGGACCAGGGAACCACCAGCTCCCGCTGTATTATCTACGATAAAAAGGGAAATATGATGAGCGTGGCACAGAAGGAATTCACTCAGATATACCCGAAGGCCGGCTGGGTGGAGCATGATGCCATGGAAATATGGTCTACGCAGATGGGTGTAGCTCAGGAGGCTTTGCTGAAGATAAACTGTACATACGAAGATATAGAAGCTATCGGAATAACCAACCAGCGTGAAACCACGGTGGTCTGGGACAAGGAGACAGGAATTCCTATATGCAATGCCATCGTGTGGCAGTGCAGACGGACGGCAGAGTACTGTGACCAGCTGAAAGCACAGGGCTTTGGCGAAATGATACGGGAAAAGACCGGCCTGCTTCTCGATGCATATTTCAGCGGCACCAAGCTGAAGTGGATACTTGACAATGTGGAGGGCGCCAGGGAAAAGGCTGCGGCAGGAAAGCTTCTTTTCGGCACCATAGAGACATGGCTCATCTGGAAGCTTACCGACGGAAAGGTTCATGTCACCGACTACTCCAATGCTTCCAGAACTATGATGTTCAACATACACACCCTGGAATGGGATGATGAAATACTGAAGCTGCTTGATATTCCAAAATGCATGCTGCCTGAGCCAAAGCCGTCCAGCTGCGTTTACGGTGAAACGGCAGGAAATATTTTCGGAGGACCGATTAAAATCGCAGGCGCCGCGGGGGACCAGCAGTCGGCTCTCTTCGGTCAGACCTGCTTCAATCAGGGAGAGGGTAAAAACACATACGGCACAGGCTGCTTCCTGCTTATTAATACGGGAGAAAAGCCGGTGGTTTCCCACAACGGTCTTGTGACAACCATCGCCTGGGGCCTTGACGGAAAAGTAAACTATGCCCTTGAGGGTTCTGTATTTGTGTGCGGTGCCGCAATTCAGTGGCTCCGCGACGAAATAGATATTCTGGAAAACTCGCCTCAGTCAGAGGAAATGGCAAAAGCCGTGCCTGACGCAGGAGGACTTTATGTGGTCCCTGCCTTTGTTGGGCTGGGTGCTCCTTACTGGGACCCTTATGCACGTGGTGCGGTTCTGGGAATTACCCGGGGTGCTAATAAGTATCATCTGGTTAGAGCAACACTTGAATCCCTTGCCTATCAGACCAAGGATCTCATCGATGCCATGGTGGAGGACCTGGGCGAGCACCTTGTTTCACTTAAGGTAGACGGCGGAGCATCTGCAAACGATTTTCTGATGCAGTTCCAGGCTGATATTCTTGGATGCGAGGTGAAGCGCCCTGTATGCATCGAAACTACATCCCTTGGAGCCGCCTATCTGGCAGGACTTGCAGTAGGCTACTGGGACAGCAAAGAGGACGTAATAAAGAACTGGCAGGTGGAAAAAACATTTACGCCGAATATGGACGAGGAAAAGAAAGGAGAGCTGTTAGCCGGCTGGAAAAAAGCTGTAAACTGTGTAAGAGGCTGGGCTAAATAGTCAGCAAAAAATAATGTAATGGGAGAAATAAAGCAGAGAGATTATATGTTTGATACCTTCAGAGGACTGCTGATTGTGCTCGTTCTTGTATTGCACTTTACAAGGGTGGCAGGCAATTTTTCGCAGGCTTCTCTGGGTGGTGTGATATACATAACATTAATTTCAAACGTCAATCATGCTCTTATTTTTCTATCAGGGTTTTTCTCAAAAAATCCTGACAGGTCGAAGCAGACTTCTTTTCACACGCTTATGTGGCCGTACATTCTGGGAATTCCTTTCTTTTACTGCGTAAGGTACATAATATGGGGAAGTGCCAACTGGAATCTTGCTACACCGCCTTTTGCTATGTGGTATCTGTGGGTGCTGTTTTTCTACAGATATTTCACTAAGGAATGGATGAGGGTTCCACACATTCTGGCGCTGAGCGTTCTTATGTATCTGCTGGCCGGTCAGATACCTTTCCTGACTGATATATTCGGACTTGGAAGACTGATATCATTCTTCCCGTTTTTCATTATAGCAGTTTATTGCACCAAAGATCAGATAAAAAAGGTGCAGTGCCTTAAAAAATGGCACTGCCTGCTGCTTGGCACTGCATTGACAGGTATATCATGTGTGCTTGCATTTTGTGTGCCGCAGCTGCCGGTGGAGTTTTATCTTTTAAAGAGACCTGCCGGCGCGCTGGGAATTTCGTGGTACTGGGATATCATTGGCAGGGTGATTGTTATGGCGACAAACTGCGGATGGATTATTCTTCTGCTGAACATTCTCCCCGGCAGGAGAAATTATCTGTCATATGTTGGAATGAACACTATGCCGATATATATTTTGCATGTCATAGTAAGGTACCTGGTCAAGAAACATACTATTCTTTTCGGTGTGCTGCCGGAAAACCAGGTTGTCTACTACCTGATGATATTTGCTCTGGCAGGGCTGTGTGTCCTTGTTTTAAGCTCAAAGCCGGTGGTAAAAATGTATGATTTCGTGGTAGAGGGATTGTGGAAGGTCTTCCTGGGGCTTATTGACCGCTGTAAAAACCTTCTGGCGCGGGTTCAAAACCTTCTGAAGCAGTGACCGACCTGAGAATATATGTTGACTTAGGGGAAAGATGCTATCTGACCTTGATGGAGATTCTAACCAGATAGTTATAATATCCCTCCGTAGAAAGATCATCCCAAATAACATCCTCATAGAACCTGTCCCCCACTGTAAGATTGTGGGCTTCGGCATATTGGAGGAGCTTCAGACAGCTGGAATGTACGTTGGCATAGCCGTGATTGTCATATATAGCGAGAAAATTACCGCCCTGATCCAGTGTGGCTCCGGTGTATCCGGCAGCAGCCAGCTCTTCAGGGCGTACTGCTGTGTAAAAACGGGAATATTTATAGCCTGATTCTGTTACCGAGCTGCGTGGAATGACGGCACCTATAGGATATGTGCCTTTCAGTCCAAGGCTCTGGCAGAAAGCAAAGTGGTCTCCTACGGCTTCGGTTACGGCTTTTTCGTCATCGGCGCCCTTGTAGTCGGTGGTAACCAGATATTCATCTGAATCGTTTGTAAAGACTATTTCACCAATGGGAGCATTGAGGCCTTCACGGGTGATTTTTATTTTGTTTTCAATGCAGCGTTTGGACCATTTCAGGTAATCAATTTTATTGTCAATCTGAGTTTCTTTGGACTTCAGCAGGCAGATAAGCCCTTCCGGAGAATGGTGATCCATATGCTCTTTTATTTCTTTAATATGTACATCAAGCTCGCGGAGCATGAGGATAACGGCAAATGACTCCAGCTGGGTGAAGGAGTAGTAGCGATAGCCGTTTTCCCCGATAATGTCGGGTTTGAAAATTCCGCACTGGTCGTAATGAAACAAGGTCTGTTTCTTGACTCCGAATATTTTAGCAAACTCACCGGTGGTAAAATATTCCCTGTTCTTTTTCATTTTGCGGGCCTCCTTCTTCCTTTGCTATGCGTTCTATGCTTTATGGCAGCGTAATTACTGGTTTACGCTAATTTTACCATAAATGAGCGTGTGATGGGGGCTTTTTCTGCGGAATAATTTTGATATGGAAAGCAACTTACATGGTTTTTATACATTTTTTTCTCACCAACGGCTACAGACCGCATAATAATTGTAAAATAGGAAAAACACTTTCTGCGTGATTGCTCAGATTTTGTTGAAATCGATGGAAATGCTGAATTATTCTTGTAATATATGGTAGCAATTCCATATTCTCCGAAATTTATTGTAGGCTTCAAAGATTAGCCTTATAGGCGTTTTCTGATTTCGATTTTATTTTCAAGGGTTTGCGGGTTTTGGAGGAAAAAAATGCATAAAACTACTGCTTGCTTTCTTTTCGGAGCATCGATATAGACAGCATAGATAAGATGATTTCGTTGTATTTGCTATAATTTTTTGGTACAATACTGCTATAGAATTGTAGGAAAGAACTTTGAAGCGGAGGACTTAATCATGAAATATATTCAGATTGATATAAAGACCAGCCGGGCGGGTATTGAACCCTTGCTGGCGGCATTGATGGAGGTTGGAATCACGGACGCGGTGGTAGAAGACCCGTCAGACATAGATGACCTTCTAGACAAGAAAAACGACTATGACTGGGACTATGTGGACGAAAGCGTATTGGTGCTCAGGGACAAGGAACCGCAGGTGACGGTATACATGAACGATGACGATGAAGGAAGGGCAGCGGCGGAAAATCTGAGACATGCAGTTGACGGACTGAAGAGTCAGGCAGCTTCCGGACTTTTTGGAGAAGAGGCGGATTTAGGACCTTTGAGTGTTGAAATGACTCTGTGTGACGACAGCGGATGGAAAGACAAATGGAAGGAATACTTCAAGCCGGCGAAGGTAGGAAAAACAATAGTAGTCAAGCCGACATGGGAGGACTATGAAAGCCAGCCGGGAGAAAAGGTTCTGGAAATAGATCCGGGTATGGCATTTGGAACAGGAACCCACGAGACTACTTCACTTTGCATCAGACTGATGGAGGAATATATGAAACCGGGGGATAAGGTGCTTGATGTGGGATGCGGCTCGGGAATTTTGTCCATTGCAGGTGCGCTTCTGGGAGCAGGAGAAGTACTGGGAATTGAAATAGACCCTGTGGCAGTGGATATATCAAAAGAAAACATCGCTTTGAACCATGTGGAAAACGTGGCAAGGGCACAGTACGGAGATCTTACCAAAGGCGTTGATTTCAAGGCAAATGTGGTAGTGGCCAACCTGATGGCAGACCTGGTAATGCTTCTTAGCCGGGATGTTGCTTCCCATATGCTGCCGGGCGGAGTATATATTTCCTCAGGAATTCTCGATGAAAAAGTCGTGAAAGTGGTAGACACCATGAGAGGGCTGGGCTTTAGGATTCTGGAGGTTCGTCAGGATGGAATGTGGTGCGCTGTAGTGGCATCACTATAGGAAAGGAAAAAATGCATGAGCAAGTTTTTTGTGGATCCCTCCGCCGTAAGCGGAGCACATATATATCTGGAAAATAAGGATGACCTCCATCACCTGCGCAAGGTGCTCCGCGCACGGCCGGGAATGGAGCTGGACATATCCGACGGTGACTGCTGGGAATACAAAACCTGTCTTGAGGAGCTGACGGAGGATTGTGCAACTCTCAAAATACTGGACAAACAGAAATTCGCCACAGAACCGGCAACGAGGGTGACATTGTATCAGGGGGTGCCAAAGGCCTCCAAGATGGAAACGGTAATTCAGAAGACCGTGGAAATGGGTGTAGATACTATCGTTCCTGTGTTTATGGAAAGAACGGTTGTCGTTGAGAAAGGCAATTTTGGGAAGAAGCTGGAACGCTGGAACAAAATTGCGGCAGAGGCTGTCAAGCAGTGTAAGAGAGGACTAATTCCTCGTGTTACCGAAAGCTATGATGTTGATAAGATGCTGGCCGAATTGCCAAATTACGATTTGATTATCTGTCCATACGAAAATGAGGACGGACTGACTATAAAGGACTTTCTAAGGACGGCCACACAGTCCTCTGCGGCCCCGCCGCCCGCCGCGGTGCAGCCGGGCCGGGAGAGCACCGGGCGGACGGGGCCTCAGGCCCTGCGTGTGGCCCTGATTATCGGGCCTGAGGGCGGCTTTTCAGAGGGCGAGATAGAAAAGCTGAAAGCCGCCGGGGCCGCCACAGTGACGCTGGGTAAGACCATACTCCGGACGGAGACGGCGGGACTTGCGGCACTTGCCATGATAATGTACGAACTGGAACTGTAATATGGAAACACAGCTAAAATGCAGCCAAGACGCAGCTAAAAAAGGCCGCCGGGCCCTGATAGGGCCTGCGGTGCCTATTTACATTCTGAAGTTTTTGTGTTATCCTATAAACGAATAAAAGGTGCGGACATAGTTCATCGGTAGAATATCAGCTTCCCAAGCTGAGGGGGCGGGTTCGATTCCCGTTGTCCGCTCCATTTTTTATGTCTCAATGCCTGAGGTTGGAGTGGAGAAGCTCTAACGGCTTGATGATGTTGTATGAAGCTAAGAAATTTTGATTTTCATACAACATTCCTTCCATTTTAACCCTTTTTATGGCCTGAAATAGGGCACTATGTTGTATAAAATCACTGATTCTCTAAACTAATACAACGCAAACTTCATTTTTTACCGTTTGCGTTGTAAAAATGTTAAATTTTCAAATAAAATACAACATCAACCTCCGATTTAGCCCGATTTTTCCGGTCGGAAGGTACGATGTTGTTTTTTTGCGAGCATTTTGTGATTTTGCGCAGCATTTTGTGATTTTGCGCAGCATTTTGGTTAACGGCCAAAATGCTTTTTTAATGCGCTGAAAGTGGTGTCACTTATGACATGCTCAATTTTGCAGGCGTCCTCTGAAGCGGTTTTCTCGTCAACACCGAGGGAAACGAACATCTCGGACAGAAGGGTGTGCCTTTCGTAGATTTTTTCTGCAATATGTCTGCCCGATTCTGTGAGAGAGATGTATCCGCTGCCGTCAGTAGTAACATATCCAGAATCTTTGAGAAGACCCATGGCCCTGCTGACGCTGGGTTTGCTGAAACCCATATATTCACCTACGTCTATGGCACGGACTGAGGGATTTTCCTGTAATAATATGTAGATAGTCTCCAGATACATTTCACCGGATTCCTGTAAAGCCATCGCTGTCTCCTTTCCAAAGCTCCGTATTATGTATAAAGGAGCTTGAACCTATGCATATAGGTTAGCATATTTTGAAGTATTTTTCAACTTTTATAACATATACAAAAAAATATGTAAATCATATATTGACAATGTGACATAAAAGCGTGTATTATTAATACATGGTTAGCATAAGCTAACTGCGTATTGGCTACATGCAATTCATTTACATAAAGGTGGGAAAGGATTTTTACTAATGCTCAACTGGATTTCAAACAACATAGGGACTATAGTGATAGGAGCGGTTGTGGCAGCAGCTCTTGCTGCAGCCATCCTTCGAATGATAAAAAATAAGAAGGAGGGAAAGTCCTCCTGTGGATGCGGAAGCAGCTGCACGGGGTGCGCTATGTCCGGCAGCTGCCGTAAAAAAAGCCGCAGTCACTGATAGAAGTGTCCTGCGGCGTACTTTTTATTCGCGAACCGAAAATGAATCACTCTTCTTCCCACTCGCAAAGCTTTCTGTAGGTATTGCAGCCGAAGATTATTCCCACGATGAGAACTCCTGCTACAGCTACATTTCTTACTATCTTGGATACGTCTACATTAACCGTTACGTCTACATTTTTTCCTTCATTTTTATCGTTGCTTTTGTGCATCATCGGTAAGCCCTCCTAATTCAATCTTATGTTATGAGCCTATTTTATCAAATAATTTTCTTAATGTCAAAGGAAGGCGTGCGAAGATATCTTCCCAGCCCGTAGAGGCTTTCAGGATTGCCTTTTTCCACTGTGCTGGTGTGCTGATACGATGTAAATGTTAAGTCAAAGCCTATGTCTCTTAAAATCGGGTCAGCGCTTCTATCCGCAGGATATGCGCCAAAGGGCCATGCAAAAGTAACGGGGGCCTTGCCTGAAGCTGCTTCTATGAGCTCCTGATTTTTAGTAAGATCCTCAGTCAGAACCTGTCTGTAGTCCGCAGCACTTTCACCGGGACTTTTATCTGCGCCTTTGCGTGCAGCGGAAATGGTGTGAAGATCGTAGGTATGACTGGCCAGTTCCACCAATCCTGAACGAGCCAGAATTGCCGCCTCGCCCCAGGTCATATTGCCGTACTCCTGGCTGCGGTAAATATCACCGGAGCTTCTGTCCGATTCAACGCCTATAAGGGCTATAACGGCCTTCATATTGTACTTTTGGAGCAGCGGGAAGGCGTAGAGGTAGTTGTTTGCAAATCCATCGTCAAAGCTTAATATAACGGGCTTTGCGGGAAGCATTGCACCCTCATTTACATAGGCGGCAAGCTGTGAAGGAAAAATCGTGGTGTATCCGTTATCCTGAAGCCACTTTAAATCTTTTTCAAACCGTGATGCAGAAATGGTATATTCGTTTTCACCGGAGGCGTCTTTGGAAATGCTGTGGTACATAAGGATGGGTATGTCCACGGATGCACGTGAGTCAGAAAGGGACAGGGGAGTATGGGCTGAAGCCATTCTGCTGCAGGAGCCTATATAGGTCAGGATTCCTGCGCCCATGAGCAGCACTAAAAAAAGCAAAAGAAGATAATCCGTTTTTTTCATTTACAACCTCCGACGGGCAGATTGAGTACCCGGTCATGTAATACTTTATTCCCACGACAGGGAAATATTACAGAAGGCAGGCTATAAATAATAAAACAGGCAGACCGAAACGGCCTGCCCGTAATTACTGTTAAGTTTAAATTTTAAGCTTATGCAGCCTGCTGATCCTTCTTGAGGTTCTTCTTTAACTGAACTTCAGGTTCGGTAGGCATCTTGAACATAGGAACGAATCTGTCAAGTCCTGTGAATGTTAAGATGAGAAGTGAAGCAACAGCGATCATAGCCATGAAGTTGTACTTGATGAAGTCCATGTTTGTAAGTTCTACCAGCGGATATACTCCAGCAGCAATACCTACATAGAAACCAAGGTATACGTGCCAAGGAATCAGCTGTGAACCGAATACGCCCATAGCATCTCCGAAGGTAGCGTTTCTCAGCTTCAGCTTGTAAGCAGCTTCTTCTGTTTCGCATACAACGTTGTCTTCTGTAACCTGCTTGATAACCGGTCCGATTGTAACGATCTGAGCCATTTCGTCAGCAAGAGCCACATTGCCGAGTAAGGAAAGAACTGCGTTCCATCCAAGTAAGTGTCTTACCTTCTTTGACATCTTTGCGATGAGTGCTGCTAAAGGAGCAAAAGCGTCCATGCACTGCATTACACCACCGAATGCTGCAACCCACATCATCATAGGAATTACCCAAGCACCTGCATCTTCGATACCTGTGAAAACATAGTCATCTAAGAATGTCTGAACATCGCAAGCAGTTCCTGCAACGAGACCTAAGAGGTATGAAGAAACGATACCGCTTCCGATACAAGCAAATGTGTTAACACCCATAACTGCGAGAACGATTACCAGAACCAGAGGAATTACCATGTAAAGAGCAACACCGTCAGCAACCTGGTTGAGAAGGTCAAGTGCTGCAGGACGTTCCTCTTCAAGGAAAGCCTGGATTTCAGGAGTGATGTTGTCCATAACTGTGGAAGCATCGCCTGTTCCGTTTAATCCCATTACTGTAGCAGCTACGAAGAATGCGATAGCAGCTAAAACAAGGCAGGCAACTGACCAAACACCCTGGTGTCTGATTCTGTCTGTAACCTGTACGCCCTGGATACCGGAGGATACGATGGTAGTATCGGAAATAAGACCGATGTTGTCTCCGAAGCAAGCTCCGCCGGCGATAGCACATACAGTAAGATAAACGTTTCCGCCTACGATGTGTGATAACCATAAGAAAATTGGTGCACATGCTGCGAAGGTTCCCCATGAAGTACCTGTTGCAACTGAAAGTACACCGGTACAAACAAGACCTACGCAAGCAACAGTCTTAGCAGTAACACCGAGTTTTAATGCGATGTTTACTACTGATGCGCCTACGCCGAAGCTCATGAAGCAGTTAGCCATTACATAAGCCAGCATAAGGATGAATAAAGCCACTAAGATGTTCTTTACAGAATCCATAGCAGAGTCTAAGCATTCCTGCCATTTTTTCTTTGCAACGAGCATTGCAACTACAACTGCGCATAAGAAAGCGAGAGGTGCTGCAATCATTGCGTCTTGTCCCTGAATCATCAATCCAGCGAGAATGAATACAGGAACGAACTTAATAAAAGCCTTTAAAAAGTTCATTTGATGATTTCTCCTTTTCTTTAAATGTTGGGTATATAATACGTCCACATTAATTAGCAAATTTCGTGCCAATTCGACAAATTTTTAGCAAATACTTAGCAAAGCGTTGAAATATAGACTTTAGAACGATAAACTCCAAAGGACGACTGATTATATTCCTGCGCTTATATTGACAAATGCGAACCGAAAATGGTACAATAAAGCAACACGTGAACCGAAAACGGTGCGTGCATGGAGGAGAAAATGAGTGACTTTGGACTGCATAGAGTTTTAGAGCCGGCGGGTAGCCTGCCGGTAACCGCGTGGAAGCTGGATAATTCGCCTAAGCTGCGCCAGGGAGAAGTTAAAGTGGGTCTGCACAGCATAGTGTTTGAGAGAGAAAATTTCTATCAGCTTTGCAGCATATGTGAGTACGACAACAAAGAAGTAAAGGAAAGAATCATCAAAATAATCAGCGAGAGGGGCAAACTGCATAATCCATACACAGAAAGCAGTGCTCTTTTTGTAGGTACCATACTGGAGGCGGCTCCCGGCTTTGATCTTGGAGATCTTAAAATAGGAGACTGCGTGGTGGGCCTGACACCTTTGGCTGGACTTCCAACTTATATAGATAAAATAGGTGAGATAGATGAATATTACAGTAAAATAGAGTGCAGCGGATATGTAATCTGTTTTGAAAGTTCCCGTCTTGTAAAGATAGATAACCCTGACAGCAGGGCCACAACTCACCTTGCCAGAGCTCTTGAAGAAGAGGGCAGTATTTACGGAATCGGCCGCGAGATTGAGACCATGGGAGTGGAGAGTGCAGCTATAATAGGAAGTAATATTTCAGAGGCCATTTTCTATGCTCAGATGGTGAAGGATAAGGGCAAAGAGGGTGTCCTCGTAAAGTTTATCATAGACACTGCGTATTTCCACGGTATAACAAGAGAAGACCTGCGAACCGTTTTTGGTAATCTTGTGGACGGCATATATTTTGTCGATTTAAGCAAACCTGTTGAAGCCGTTGAACACATTATGAGCGGTGAGGATGGCAGAGCCTTTGATGCGGTAATCAATCTGGAAAATATTAAAGGCTGCGAAAGCGTGGCTGCCCTCATTGCCAAAAATAACGGACTGATCTGTTATACCAGTATGAACAGCCGTTATTCCCAGGGACTGCTTGTGGTGGATTGCCTGAAAAAGAATGTAACTCATTATGGACTTGATGGATACAGCGATTTTGCTTACGACTTTGCTGTAGAGATTGTCAATAAGTCGGAGCCGGCACTCAACCGGCTGGATGCATTTTATGCGGGAAAGAAAAAGATAAATTTCAAACCTCGAAGATACTCAAAAGAGTCTACTAAGGCTGCAGCACAGCAGATAGACGGATTTATATATAAGAGCCAGGTTACTGCTGAAATGGTCGGAGAGATTCTCAATGTTGCCCAGTATGACTGCAATGTCATAATTCAGGGAGAAACCGGCGTAGGAAAAGAGAAGGTGTTTAACCTTATTCATCAGAACAGCCCGCGCAGGGATAAGCCATGTGTAAAGATAAACTGTGCCACTATTTCAGAGAGTCTTGCGGAGTCGGAATTCTTCGGTTATGAGAAGGGCTCATTTACCGGTGCTCAGGCCGGAGGCAAGGAAGGATATTTCGAACTGGCCAACAACGGAACGCTTTTCCTGGACGAAATAGGCAGCCTTTCCCTGGAAATGCAGGCCAAGCTGCTCCGGGTTCTTCAGGAAAATACATATTACCGTGTAGGAGGAACTCAGCCGAAGCATGTAAATGTACGTGTAATTTGTGCTAACAATATACCTCTGAAGAAGCTTGTGGAGGACGGGAAATTCAGGGAAGACCTTTACTACAGAATGAACATTTGCCTGATAAATGTACCTCCGTTGAGATTCAGAAAGGATGATATAAGCTGTCTGGCCGATGCTTTCCTGAAGAACTACAGCCAGAGATACGGAATAGAAAAGAGTTTTGCCGATGACGCATACAGGCAGCTTGAAGAATACCACTGGCCGGGCAATGTCCGTGAACTTGAAAACACAATACATAGACTTTATATTGCCGAAAAAGGACGTGTTATTGACGGCTACGCGGTGGATATGCTGCTGAACAGAAATGTGATGGGAGAGGTGACAATGGACATCCGCAAGGAAATGGCTGGAGCGGAGTCAATTGACTTTAATCAGCTCATGGACGAGCAGGAAAAGAAAATCATCGCATATGCATTAAATAAAAAGGGTACTACCAGAAAAGCAGCGGAGTTCCTGGGAATTCCGCAGACCACTCTGGCGAGAAAAAAGCTTAAACATAATTTATAGCTTGAAAAAAGGATGCCGCAAGGGCATCCTTTTTTGATTCATTCTTTATTCTTTATTTATTGTATGTGGTGTGTAGGATGAGGACCTACTATGGGTATCTAGGGGTTTTATTTCATTGTCCAAGTCTGAAGAGTGAAGTCAGCTCTTGACTTAGCTAAAGTTTCGAAGCCTGCAACGATTGTAGCGTGAACTTCTTCTTTAGTGAATTCATATCCTTCACGAGCAGCATATCCCATCATTGCTGTAGCGATTGCTTCTTCAGCAACTTCTTTGGTGATTGAGTTTAAGTTGATTGTTCCTACTGCTTCTTCGAAAGCATAGTCTAAAACCTGTTTCTTGTTAGTCATTTTGATTACCTCCATGTACATCTTTTAGTTATTTTTTATTGCTTGTTTGGTTTTTTTCTTTGTACCAACATTTATTGCATATACCGTGCCAAGTTTTGGAGAAAGGGTAAAAAAGATGAAAAAAACTGAAAAAAGGTCGTTTTTTCCGGGAAATTGCCAAAATCTTCAATTATATATAAGAAATATATCCCCGAATGTGATGCACCTGACATAGAGGAAAAATGTATTTCGACTCAAAAATGGTTCAACGGAAAATGACTCATGACCCATAAATGGTGCAAAACAGCAGAAATCGCTATATAGCGCATTCATTTTTCAACATTTTTCGACATCGAGATATTGGCATGATACTTGCTTGTTATAAAACAGTAACGATTTATCACGTAAAAGGAGTAAAATGTATGGAAATTATTTTCAACCCAATAGTAATTGCAGTTGTACTTCTTATAGTGCTCTGCATGCTTAAAATCAACGTACTGATTTCTCTGTTGATTTCAGCGATGGCAGCAGGTGTCCTGGCAGGAATGTCTATTGTGGATACCATGGGAGTACTTATCGATGGTATGGGCGGCAACGCCACAACGGCACTCAGCTATATTCTGCTGGGAATTCTGGCCAGCGGAATGGCTTATACAGGTATTACCGAGATTCTTTCACAGAAGATTTCGCATGTAGTAGGAAAGAACGCACTGGCTCTTGTAATCGCTCTGGCTCTGGTAGCTTGCTGTTCACAGAACCTGATTCCTGTACACATTGCTTTCATCCCTATTTTAATACCGTCTCTTCTTCCTCTTATGAATGAGATGAGACTTGACAGAAGAAGTGCTGCTTCAGCACTGGCTTTCGGTCTTAAGGCACCTTATATCGCTCTGCCTTTTGGTTTCGGATACATATTCCAGGGTCTTATTGCGGACAACCTTGGTGCAAACGGAATGAATATCGAAATAGGAAACGTATGGCACTACACATGGCCGCTTGGCGCTTCCATGATTATCGGACTTGCTATTGCAATCTTTGTTTTCAGAAAACCTAGAGACTACGAAAATCGCGAAATCGTAGGTGCTGCACCTGTGGAACTTGATGAGAACGGCAAGCCTGTAGCACTTAAAATGAATGCAGCTCACTGGGTGACTCTGGTGGCAGCTGTTGGCACACTGGTTATCAACCTTCTGACCGATTCACTTCCGCTGGGTGCCCTGGCAGGAATCATCATCATGGTTGCAGGTGGTGCTGTAAAGATGAAGGATTTGGAAACTGTGGTTAAAAACGGCTTTGCCATCATGGGTGTAATCGCATTCATCATGCTGGTTGCAGCAGGTTATGCAAATGTAATGAACGAAACAGGTGCCGTAGGAGAACTGGTTGAAGCTTCTCTTTCAATAATGGGAGGCAGCAAGTTCCTGGCAGCTGCAGTTATGATGGTTATCGGTCTTATCATTACCATCGGTATCGGAACATCCTTCGGAACAATTCCTGTACTTGCAGTTCTCTACGTTCCTCTTTGTGCACAGATGGGATTCAGCGTAGGCGGTACGGTAATGCTTATCGCAGCGGCTGCCGCTCTTGGAGACGCAGGTTCACCGGCATCCGATACAACTCTTGGACCTACATCCGGTCTTAATGCTGACGGACAGCACGATCACATCTGGGATACATGCGTACCGACAGCTCTTTGCTACAATATTCCGATTGCACTTTGCGCAATCTTTGTAGCTCCGCTTCTGTAAAATATTAAACCTTAAATATTAAAAAATCCGGGCTGGTCATTTCAGCCCGGATTCAGACTGTAGACAAAGGCCATGAATGTCATATGATGTTCGTGGCTTTTTCTACGCATATTACACATATAATGTTTGTATTTGCAATCTGATGAAAATCTTTGAAAAAAGTCAGATATATGGGAATATATAGGGACATTCTGCCCTTGTTTTTCCCTGTAT
>CALZOZ010000004.1 GCA_945828095.1 uncultured Clostridia bacterium | reverse complement strand
TAAAGTTCTTCGTCAGTAAGATTTGCGATATGCTGTCTTCTTACTTCGAAATCGTCTGCTCTTTTCATCCTTGTTTCTCCTTAATTCCCGCAAAATCCATATGAGGACTTTTACATCACATCATATGGGATTTTGCGTATAGTGATATTTTAAAAATATTTTTAGTATTCTACGCCTAATTCATCAAGTGCAGCCTTTACAAATGCTTCGTCAGATCTTGTATCAGCTACGAGGAATGCGACGTCTTCAGCTGTAAGTTTACCATTAGCTCTTGGTACTGATCTCTTGATTAATGACTTTCTTAATTTGTCAAGATCAAGATCCTTTACCTTGAAGAGACCAGGGTCAGCAGGAAGTACAATGTTCTTTCCAGGAACATCATCCTTAGGGTCGCCGAATACGATTTCAATTCCGTTTTCTCTTGCAAAGTCTAACTGAGGCTGAATGTGCTTACCCGCTCCTGTGTATTCTGTTTCAGTTACTACGACAATTGCATCTTCCGGAAGTTCCTGAGCCAGTGCGAATGCTGCAGCAAGTGCTGTATTTCCTGCAGGTCCTCTTTCAAGTCCTTCAAGGTTAGCAAGCATTTCTGTCATATACATAACTTCGCCCTGAGTTGTTGTAACATATCTGTCCATATATCTCAGAGGTCTTGCTGCTGAACGAGGAACATCACCTGTATCAGGGTTTGTAGCGTGAGGTACGCCGAAACCGGTGTGTCCTGTTGTGCATGACTTCTTATTGAACTGTACGTCTGATGCCATATGTAATCCTGTAAGGTCGATGGATGCTGCTACTACCTGAGTGTCTGTAGCGCCGGCCTTGATAAGACCTCTTGCTGTACCTGTTACCATACCGCCGCCTGCCTGAGTACATACTACCATGTCAGGGTCCTTGCCGAATTTTTCACGGCAGTCCATAGCGATTTCATATCCCAGAGTTTCAACACCTGCGATGCCAAACGGTGAGTAAAGTGATGCGTTGAAGTATCCGGAGTCTTCCATTACTGAAAGGTGTTCGTAGAATAATTCAGGACCTACTGTGAGCTGAATAACTTCTGCGCCTAATGCTTCGCACTTTCTTGCCTTTTCAACGATTTCAGGCTGTCCAACTCCGTTGGAGTCGTAGCATTCCTGAACGATGATGCACTTCATTCCCTGCATTGCTGCCTGGGATGCAACTGCAGCACCGTAGTTGCCGGAAGTAGCAGCGATAACACCCTTGTAACCCAGCTTCTTAGCGTGTGCTACTGCACATGCTGCACGTCTGTCTTTGAAGGAGCCGGATGCGTTTGCAGCTTCGTCCTTTACAAAAATTCTAGCACCGAATCCCGGCTTTGCGTACTTTCTTGCAAGTGCAGTGATGTTTCTTAATTCAAGAAGCTGAGTATGTCCTACTCCTGTTCTTGACTGGATTCTATCTACCTCTTCGATAGTGTATCCTGTAGCTTTCATTAAGCCTTCGTAGTCGAAAGCAACTGAACCGGATTCGAAATCATTGAAGTCAAGTCCAAGTGAAGCCTTCATGATGTCAGCTGATCTTCCCATTACGGAATCGTAATCTTTAGCTAATTTCATTAGTTTTCACCCCCAAACTGCATGATTTCTCTTAATTTCTTGTCGATTTCGATGATTTCAGGAACGAACTTTCCATAGCTGTGAGTGTAGTAAGGGTTTACTTCAAGTAACTTACCTGTTTCTTCACGGCCTGTTGCGGTAATGATTGTAACCTCGTCACCGATTTCTGCTGTTTCGTTCTGAAGAGTTCCCTTTACCCACATTTCGAAGTCAACCTTCTTTGTATCATCAGGCAGCTTAGCTGTTCTTTCAGCAGCAGCTAAAACAACCTTGTGGATACGAACCCATTCGCCTTTTTTAGCCATTTTAGTCATCTCCTAATTAGTTATTTGCTTAATTATTTTACAAGTTTGCAGTCTTCTTCGATAAGGTCTCTCATGTCTCCCATGATTGCTCTAGGAACTGGGATGTCGATCATTGTCTTAAGACCAGGTCTAGCGTTGATTACGTGAGGAATTGTGTTCATAATCATTGCCATTGTACCGATTCCGCCTTCGATTTCAGGAGTGTTAGCCATGTTTACAGGAGGGATACCCTTGATTTCAACATAGTCACCAGTGTGAACGCCAACCTGTTCAGGTTCGATCTGCTGAGGGTGATCCATTTCGATCTTAACTTCTCCGTCAACAGTACCCCAACCCTTCATTGCAACGCCTGCAACCTGGCCAGCAGCAGCAAATCCGTAAGGTGACTTTCTGTCAACATCTGTTACGATTGGTTCCATATCCTGTTCGAACTTGTCGAGCTTCCATCCTAAAGCATCGCAGATCATGCCAACTGATTCAGCAAATCCTACGTGACCAGCCATAGTTCCGTCTGCTTTTCTCTTTTCGAATTCAGCAACTTCCATGCCGATTCCCTGTTCTTCCATTACTGCAGGTCCGAACGGTGATAAGCTGTTAACTCTTCTTGATACGATGTGGTCAACAGTTTCGCAAGCACCTGTCCAAAGGATTACCAGTAAATCCATGATTAAGCCAGGGTTGATACCAGTTCCGAGAACTGTAACGCCGTTTGCCTTTGCAATTTCGTCAAGCTTCTTAGCCAGTTCAGGTTCCTGAGCCTGTGGGTAAGCCATTTCTTCTGCGGAAGTGATAACGTTCATGCCTCTTTCCATTACGAAAACAAGCTTGTCATAAACGTCTTTTGTAAATGAGTTTGTGCATACTACAACGATGTCTGCTGCACCCTTCTTGATTACTTCTTCAGGAGTTCCAACGATAACGTCTTCTCTGTCTCCTCTTTCGATTCCAGGGATAACATCGTACATGCTCTTTCCAAGCTTTGCTCCGATATCAATAGCTCCAACGATATCTACGCCTTTCTTCTTTGTAAGCATTTTGGCAATTCCGCCGCCCATAGCGCCAAGACCCCAAACAATTACTTTTACGTTCTGCATAATTCTTTCTCCTTTTCTTTATAGATATAATTTGTTAACCTTTAGCCGTGTCGAAAAGCTTCCATTAGCATTTCGCTCACTTATACTTATATAAAGCAAATACCATGCCACGGTGTCAGTTGAATATTGTATACTTGTTTGGTCAGCCACAGCTTGTTTTTCTTGTATATATTTTGGTGTTGACGGACAAAAAAACACAATTTATGGACATTTTCTGTTTGCGAGAAACAAACACAAATTTTTTGTCCATACGCCATGGGAAAAGGTTCCACGAAGATAAATCAAAAAATCCCAAAAACGCAAAAATATTTGCATAAATAGTGCAAATATTTTTGCTTACAATCTTTTTTTATTTTCCCGAAATATGGTACTTTTTTAGCTTGTGCTGCAGCGTCTGCCTCTTTATCTTCAGGTTTTCTGCCGCTTTTGATATGTTTCCGTTGGCAGCCACTATAGCATCCCTTATTATTTTCGCCTCCACAGCTGCCAGATATTCATCCAGAGGCTGAGTGGTATCGTAGCTGACCTGAAGGCTTCTGGCCTTTCTGGCCGCCCCCGGCATGTTGAGTATCTTTTCAGAAAGCACATGCTCCTTGTCTGCCATTGAAACAGCCTGTTCTATTATATTCTCCAGCTCACGCACATTTCCCGGGTAATCGTAGTGCTGAAGCTTCTTTATGGCTCCGTCGGTAACCATCCACAGCTCCTTGCCGAAGCGTTTGTTATGTTTCTCAAGGAAAATATCCGTAAGCACCGGTATATCATCCAGTCTTTCTCTCAGAGGCGGTATGGAAATATTGATTACGTTAAGCCTGTAATAGAGGTCCTTTCTCAGCTTTCCCTGCTCCATAAGTTCCTCCGGAGATTCGTTAACAGTTGAAATTATGCGGACATTCACCGGTCTGTCCTTGGTTCCTCCTACACGCCTGATGTAGCCCTCCTGGAGAACTCGAAGGAGTTTGCTCTGGAGGTCGTAAGGCATAGCACTGATTTCATCAAGGAGCAATGTTCCGCCGTTTGCCTGTTCGAAGAGCCCGGCTCTGTCAACAGCTCCCGTAAAGCTTCCTTTGGTGGTTCCAAAAAGTATGCCTTCAAGCAAGGTTTCGGGAATTGCAGCACAGTTCTGGGCCAGGAACGGCTTGTCTGCCCGGTTTCCTCCGTAGTGTATGCTTTGTGCAAAAAGCTCCTTTCCTGTTCCCGTCTCTCCGTATATAAACACTGACGCATCATTGTTGGCGGCTTTCCGAGCCCTTTCTACCACTTCTTCAAACTGAGGATTCTGACCATATATATCGTCAAAAGTGTACCTCTTTATCCCCTTGGCTGTATCTGCCTGTCTTGCAGAATTGTGGTCCATAGCCTCTTCCTGCAGTTCAAGGAGAGTATCTGACATCTCTCGAATGCTGGTAATATCCTTTGCAACCTCAACCGCAGCTACAGTCTCACCGTCTACAATTATTGGAATCGTGCTGTTTACGGTGGTTATTTCCTTGCCGTAAAGATTTCTGTAGGTCTGCTGTTTTTTTATGGTAGGGACATTCTTTTTCAGTGCATTGAACATGGTGCTTTCACCCATGCTGAAATCAGGAAAGGCTTCATGAAACTTCTTTCCCAGCACGTCGCTCACATTTACCTTTTCCATATTGGCCATAGCCCTATTATAATGGGTTCCTATGCCGTCTCTGTCAACAATATATACACCCTCGTCGATAAGCTCAATAAGCTCGTCTATTATTTTCTTATAATGCTCCGCTTTCATGGAATTTGCACCGCCTTTCGGGACTATTATATCATAAAAAAAGGGCTGGTGCAAATATTTTTGCATCTAAAAACCTCTTGTATATTGTCAAAGAATGCGATATTATAGATGATTATAGCGTAATTAAACGATACATAAAATGAAAGTGAGGAATAGAAAATGTACTTGACTTGTTTAGACTTAGAAGGCGTTCTGGTACCCGAAATCTGGGTTGCATTCGCAGAAGCTGCCGGCATTCCCGAATTAAAGAGAACTACCCGCGATGAACCGGATTATGATAAGCTGATGGCATGGCGACTTGATATCTTAAGAGAGCACGGACTTGGTCTTAAGGAAATTCAGGATACTATCGCTACAATCGATCCCCTGCCCGGCGCAAAGGAATTCCTTGATGAGCTCCGTTCATTTTCCCAGGTGATAATCGTAAGCGACACATTCACTCAGTTCGCACAGCCTCTCATGAAAAAGCTGGGCTGGCCGACTATCTTCTGCAATGAACTGGTAGTCGCAGAAAACGGCGAAATCACCGATTTCAGAATGAGACTTAAGGACTCAAAGCTGAGCACAGTGAAGGCTCTTCAGGCATGCGGCTTCGAGACTGTTGCCAGCGGCGACAGCTATAACGATCTTGGAATGATTCGCGCCAGCAAAGCAGGATGGCTCTTCAAGAGTACAGATCAGATCAAAGCAGACAATCCGGATGTGGAAGCATGCGAAAGCTACGACGAGCTTATGTCAAAAATCAGGGAGGCAATAGCCTAACCCTAAAAAAGGAGTAAAGATATGAGATTAAGAAAAGAACAGGATGAAATGCTTGAAGATGAAATTCTGCTTATTGCAGATGTATCCGATGCGCTTGCACACCCTGCCCGTGTAAAAATGTTTAAATACATAATGCAGGCAAACCGTGCAATGGTTACCGTCTGCAACAAGGATCTGGTGGAGCATTTCGATTATGCTCAGGCCACCGTTTCACAGCACATGAAAAAGCTGGTGGATTCAGGCCTGGTTCAAATTAAGAAAAAAGAAAAATTTTCTTACTATTATGTGAATCTGGGGATGCTCATGCAATACCTCAACGCTACGAAAAAGTTCGCAGTACAGTAGGCAGCAGACTCGGCAGAAGGGATTTTCTTACTGCCGGGTTTTTTTCTGCAAAAAAATATAAAACCCTATTGACACCCTTTCCACAAAGTAGTATTATACTACCAATCCAGTAGGTAAATATGCTTGATATGCTAGATGCATAATTCATACATCAGAAGGGAGAATAATACAATGTCTAAGATTTTTACATCCGCCGACCAGTTAATCGGCAAAACCCCGCTTTTAGAACTCACTAATTTAGAAAAAAACCTTGGTCTCAAGGCCACAATCCTTGCCAAGCTTGAATACTTCAATCCCGCAGGCTCTGTTAAGGACAGAGTGGCTAAAGCCATGATAGATGACGCAGAGGCCTCAGGTGCCTTAAAGCCGGGCTCAGTAATCATCGAACCAACCAGCGGCAACACGGGAATCGGCCTGGCGGCAGTGGCTGCAGCCAGAGGATACCGCATCATCATCGTAATGCCTGAAACCATGTCAGTAGAGCGCAGACAGCTTATGAAGGCCTACGGCGCAGAACTGGTGCTTTCAGAGGGTTCCAAAGGAATGACAGGCGCTATTGCCAAGGCAGAGGAGCTTGCAAAGGAAATCCCAAGCAGCTTCATCCCGGGACAGTTTGTAAATCCTGCCAACCCTAAGGCTCACTTTGAGACTACAGGACCTGAAATTTACGAAGATACCGACGGCAATGTTGACATTTTTGTGGCCGGGGTGGGTACCGGCGGTACTATTACGGGTACCGGCGAATATCTCAAGTCTAAGAATCCGGATGTTAAGGTGGTTGCTGTTGAACCTAAGGATTCTCCGGTTCTTTCAGAGGGTAAAGCAGGAGCACACAAAATCCAGGGTATTGGTGCAGGCTTCGTTCCTGATGTCCTTAATACCACCGTATACGATGAAGTGTTCCCTGTATCTAACGAGGATTCATTTGAAACAGGAAAGCTTCTGGGCAAGAGTGAAGGCGTGCTGGTGGGAATTTCATCAGGTGCAGCACTCTATGCAGCTATAGAGCTTGCAAAACGCCCTGAAAACGAAGGCAAAACCATCGTAGCTCTGCTTCCTGACACAGGCGACAGATATCTTTCCACACCGTTATTCCAGGATTAACGCAAATAATATAATTTCAAAGGACATATTTAACATGATTTCAACTAAAGGAAGATACGCTCTGCGTATTATGATAGATCTGGCAGAACACAGAAACGGCGGCTTCATCCCTATGAAGGAAGTGGCTGCCCGTCAAGAAATTTCGCTGAAATATATAGAACGTATTATGCCTGTGTTAACTAAGAACAACCTTGTAAAGGGGCTCCATGGCAAAGGCGGCGGATATCAGCTTACCCGCGAGCCCGATGAGTATACAGTTTTGGAGGTTTTGCAAGCCGCCGAGGGAGACCTTGCCCCGGTTTCCTGCTTGGGACAGAATGCCGAGCCTTGCCCTAGAGCCGGGGAGTGTCGCACCCTGCCTATGTGGAAAGAGTATTACGATACCATCCGAAGCTTCTTTGAAGGCAGAACAATTGCGGATCTGATGGCATCATCGCCGGCGGATAATTATGTTATATAACCCGGATATCAATATCCTCCATTATCTTATGATTAAAAATCATATACCACTCTATGTTCTCTTTCGGTTCAAAATAAAAATGGGAGAAGGATGTGTGTATTCTGGCAGTGGAACCATCTGCATTAACAATTTCCGGCTCATCATTGTCCGGTGTCAACATTACAACAGCAGCATAACCCATTGCAGCAGGCTGGGATTTTTCTTGGCCTGCTTTTTTCGTTCTCGGATCATCCCCATCGTTATAATCCTGAATTCTGAAACTATTTTCAGGAAGGTCAGGATCCAGAGTATACAACAAATCTGTGTAGAATATAGGGTATTCTATATCTTCATCATCACAGTGTCCCTCCAGTTTCCGGCAAACACACTCCTGTACAGTCAGCTTGTGTTCCGTCTCGGTTACCGGATGATTAAAAACAATACTCTCACCATTCTCAGGTGTAGAAAAATGAATTCCCGGCAGTTCAACCGTTCTTCTCTTCATTTTTATTGTCAACGTTTCAATTGCAGAACCAAAGCCTTCCCATCCAAAGACATATCTGCGTATTACCCAACCAATAGATGTGTCGAGACCGTAATGCTCCATGGCTGATTTGGCCGCCTTATCCTTTCCGAAATAACCCGGCATGCAGTCCTGGGGAACATAATATATACCGAAATCCTGCCTATAGCACAATTCCTCTCCGTTTACCCTTATCTCGGTGTCAAATCCTATGTTATCAGGGTTCTCGTTTTCAATCTGCATAAGCTGCTCACGAGTAAAGTCATCCCTTCTGGAGTGAAGAAGATCCCATTTGTTCACATATTCTTTAAACAACTGCGGTGGCCTTTCCACGCAAAAGTCTATAACAATTCCTTCGTCGCATACATATACCGACGGTATGTGCCAGCGTTCATCACCCCACAGGAATGTCTTTTCCACCTTAATCTCTTCGCATGTCGGGCCTGCATTGGTCATGAATCCTCCCCGGTATGTCACAATCCATTTATCCATATTGCACCTCCCATAGTATATTTATAAAAATGATACCACATCCCCTGTGTCCTCTGCAATGCAAAAAACGCAAACGGACAAAATCTCAAGTAAACATCGTTTTTGTCCGTTTTTCCATGAAAAATTTGTCCTTGAAGGGCTTTTCCATTACTTTTTATTCCATCGTGTGCCATTTGTCCGCTTTTGAGGCTGGTTTGTCCGCTTTTTTGTGCTAAAACACGGACAAAGTTCCTAATTTCAAACCATTCTGTCCGCATGGCACTTTTCGCCGCCGATAGCCATGAACCCCGTAGTGCATGGCACTATTCCATCCTTACTTATGATAGGCCTCGTGCCTTATAATTTTGAAGCTCCTGTAAATCTGCTCCATGAGCACCACTCGCATCATCTGATGCGGAAAAGTCATTTTAGAGAAAGACAACTTGTAGTCCGCCCTCTTGCTGACCTCCGGAGAAAGCCCAAGGCTTCCGCCGATGACGAAGGCCACATCGCTCTTTCCTTCGAGACCAAGCCCTTCTATTTTCGCTGCCAGTTCTTCCGAGGAAAGCTGTTTCCCCTGAATTTCCAGAGTGACAACATAGGTTCCGTCCTTGATTGACTTGAGGATTTCACGGCCTTCCTCCGTCTTGACCTTTTCCTCCTCTGCAGGTCCGGCTTTGTCGGGGAGCCTGGATTCTTTCAGTTCCACAATTTCCACAGAAGCATAGCGGGACAGCCTTTTCATATATTCGCCCACCGCATCGGTCCAGTATTTTTCTTTTAATTTACCAATACATATTATCTGAATGTTCATTCCTACACCACCAAAAACCTTCCTGTTTCTTCTCTGTCTACAACCTCAAGCTCCAGATCCTTTCCTATGTAGAAACCCTCTTCCTCCAGAAGATTCCGGACCGTAATCATGGCCTGTTGAGGTGTGTTGTTTTCCTTACTCAGATGAGCGAGAAGCACCCTTGGTACTTTGCTGCCTCCAAGTTCAGTCAGCATGCGAATGAGACACTCCGCCGCCGCTTCGTTGGAAAGATGGCCTAAATCGCTTAGGATTCTGTGTTTCACAGGATATGGATATCTGCCGTACAAGAGAATATTCCTCTCATGATTGGCTTCAAGCACCAGCAGATCCGCGTCCTTTATATTCTCGAAAATTTCGTCACTGACAAAACCCGTATCGGTTACCACCGCAGCCTTGCGACCGCCCTTTTCGAAGGCATAGGCCACCGGCTCGGCAGTGTCATGGGATACGTTGAAGGGAATAACCCTGATGTCCCCCACCATAAAATCTTCTCCTCCTGTCACCGGCACGAACCGTGTGCTGCCGAGACCTGAAGTTTTTTCAACAACCGCACCTATAGTCCCTCTGGTGGCATATACGGTCACGTCTGAAGACTTGCGTATCAGTGCCCCCAGGCTTCTCACATGGTCGATGTGTTCATGGGTAAGGAGCACACCGCTGATTTCTTCGGGCCTGAGCCGCGTTTCCGCCAGCTTTTCGTTAAGTTTCTTTATTCCTATCCCGATGTCGAGAATTATATTCGTATTTTCACTTTTTATGAGATAACTGTTGCCGGAGCTGCTGCTGGCAAGTGTCTGTAATCCAAGCTCCATATATGTAACTTCCTTTTTCTTGACTCTTAGGGCTACCCGTTACAGGCGCCGCCAATAAGTATACCATTTTTTCGTTGTAAAATCCATTAAAATAAGTCATAATATAATTAGCTGTTAGCAGAATATAAGAAATTCGGAGGGAAAACATGGCGATTTTGAGAATTTATACGGACGGAGCCTGCTCAGGCAATCAGGAAAAGGAAAACTTCGGGGGCTGGGGTGCCATCCTGGAGTACGGCGAACATCAGAAGGAACTCTTCGGCGGCCAGGCAAACACTACCAACAACCGCATGGAACTGACTGCTGTAATCGAAGCCCTTAAAGCCATCAAGGGCACCGGGCGCACCATAGAGGTGTTTTCTGACAGCGCCTATGTTTCCAACTGTTTTCGCGAAAAGTGGTACGAGTCCTGGGAAAAGAACCGCTGGCGCAACGCCGCTAAAAAGCCTGTCGAAAACCGGGAACTCTGGGAGGAACTGCTGGCTCTTGTGCGTCTTCATGATGTGAGGTTTTACCGCGTAAAAGGTCATGTGAATCTGGAAAGCAAGTCCACCGATTTCGATAAGCTCTACGCCAAATTCGTTGAGTGGAACGGAGCACGCTTTTCCTTCGAGGACTTTAAATATATAACTCAGATGAACAAGCGTGCCGATGAACTGGCAAACGAGGGAATAAAAAAGGCCCGGGGCTGATATCAACCCAGAGCCACATCAAGAATCATCATTACGCTGAATCCCACAGCGAAGAACACCGTACCGATGTTAGAGTGCTTACCCGCAGACATTTCGGGAATCAGCTCCTCAACTACCACATACAGCATTGCCCCTGCGGCAAAGCTGAGAAGATACGGGAGCAAAGGAATCACAAGGCTTGCAGCCGCAATGGTAATAAGAGCGCCAACAGGCTCAACTATACCGGAGGCAGCACCGCTCAGGAAGGCCTTGTGTTTTTTTACGCCTTCCGCCCGAAGGGGCATGGAAATGATAGCTCCCTCGGGAAAATTCTGAATAGCAATGCCCAGAGAAAGAGCCAGCGCCCCCATGGCTGTAATATTGGAATTTCCCGTAATATATCCGGCATAGACCACACCTACTGCCATGCCCTCCGGGATGTTATGAAGAGTAACTGCCAGTACAAGCATAGTGGTCTTTTGCAGACGGCTCTTAGGGCCCTCCGCCTCATCAGAGTTTATATGTAAATGAGGAATTATGTGGTCCAGAAGTAGCAGAAATAGAATTCCCGCCCAGAAACCCACTGCGGCCGGAACGAAAGACAGCTTGCCCATACTTTCCTCTGCCTGCTGAATTGCCGGTATTATGAGGCTCCACACAGAAGCTGCCACCATTACCCCGGCAGCAAAGCCGGAAAGTGCCCTCTGCAGCCGGTCACTCATGGCATTTTTCATAAAGAGGACGCAGGAAGCTCCCAGCGCAGTACCAAGAAACGGAATCATGATTCCGTAAAATGCATATAAAGTCATTTAGTCACCTGATTTCTTCAAAGCAATAACGTATTTTTTTGTATTATTATACCACTCTGCTTTTTATGCTTCAAGACAATATCACTATGCTTCATTTACTATGAGCCGTTCAACGGATCTCCGTCCTTCCGGCAGTATGGTATTATATCGTCTATTTTTTAGGATGGCATGTTCCATTTATGGCGCAGCTTGAACATCCGCAGCCGCATGAGGATCTGCCTTTCTTTTTATTGTGGATCATATGCACTATGACAGCAGCAACTACTGCCGCCAGTATAGCCCCTATGATGATTGTCCCTAAATTTTCGTAAATCCATGTGAACATTTTTCTGCCTCCTGTTCTTTCTTATGATTGATGCCGGTTTCTGCAGCCGCAATCTTTCTTTCCAGTCTGTCAGCCTCCTTATATGGCTTGAACAACATGTAAATCATGAATACCAGAATAGCAACAGCTGCTACCAAACCGATTATATTCACGTTTCCTGTAAAAGCATTGCCGAACTGATTTACCATCAAGGCTACAGCATAAGCAAAGCCGCACTGGTATCCGATTGCAAACCATGTCCATCCGGCATTGTTCATTTCTCTTCTGATGGCGCCGATAGCTGCGAAACAAGGAGCACACAGAAGGTTGAACACCAGGAAGGAATATCCGCTGACATCGGTGAATTTTGCGCCTATCTCCGGCCATCCTCCCGGATAAAGAATGCCCATGGTGCCTACAATGTTTTCCTTTGCCACAAGACCTGTGATTGATGCTACAGCTGCCTGCCAGCTGCCCCAGCCTAAAGGTGCGAATATCCAGGCTATAGCTCCGCCGATGGACGCCAGGATGGACTGATCCATCTCCTCCTCTGCAAGCATTCTGAAACCGTCAGATGTAAAGCCGAAATAGGTTGTAAACCAGATCACTATGGTAGAAAGCAGTATTATAGTTCCCGCCTTCTTTATGAAGGACCATCCCCGCTCCCACATGGAACGTAAAACGTTGCTTACCGTCGGCATGTGATATGCCGGTAGTTCCATAACAAAAGGCGCAGGATCTCCTGCAAATCTTTTTGTTTTTTTAAGCATGATTCCGGAAAGAATTATAGCCGCCATGCCCACGAAATATGCTGAGGTTGCAACCCATGCGGCACCTCCAAAGATAGCTCCTGCTACCATGGATATAAACGGCACCTTTGCCCCGCAAGGGATAAAAGTTGTTGTCATGATAGTCATGCGGCGGTCACGCTCGTTTTCTATGGTGCGAGATGCCATGACTCCCGGTATGCCGCAGCCTGTTCCGATAAGCATCGGTATGAATGACTTTCCGGAAAGGCCGAACTTACGGAATATACGGTCCAGTACGAAAGCTATACGCGCCATGTAGCCACATGCCTCCAGGAAAGCCAGAAGAAGAAACAGCACCAGCATCTGTGGCACGAATCCCAGGACTGCACCTACGCCTGCAACAATACCATCATTGATAAGGCCTGCCAGCCAGTCATCTGCCCCCGCAGCTTCAAGGCCGTTTCCAACCAGAACCGGAATACCGGGAACCCACACACCGTATCCAGCCGGGTCAGGTTCTTCACCGTATTTTTCCATTACTGCCAGTGCATCTTCATAATCTGCAAGACTTGCAGTTTCCACGGTAACCTCCAGTGTCTCCTCATCAGCCACCTCATAGGTAAAGCTGCCCGAAGGCGCAGTTCCGTTTTCTTCAATATATGCTTCATATCCGTCTGCTATAAGAGCTGCATCTCCGTATTCTTCTGCAGCCTGGCCATATTCAGCTGATCCGATTCCCAGCAGGTGCCAGCCGTCTCCGAACAGGCCGTCGTTGGCCCAGTCTGTGGCTGCACTTCCCACAGTAACCATAGAAATATAATACACCAAAAACATGACAACTGCAAATACAGGAAGTCCCAGCCAGCGGTTCGTGACCACCCTATCAATTTTGTCAGAACCTGAAAGGCTTCCCGATGATTTCTTTTTATAGCACCTCTTTATTATTTCGCCGATATATATGTATCTCTCATTGGTGATTATTGATTCAGCGTCATCATCCATCTCATTCTCTACGGCTCTGATATCTTCTTCGATATGAGCCAGAACGGACGGAGCTAGCTTCACCTGGTCTGTCACCTTGTCGTCTCTTTCAAAAAGTTTGATTGCGTACCATCTCTGCTGTTCCTCCGGCATGCTGTGTACCACCGCCTCTTCGATATGGGCAAGCGCATGCTCCACTGTACCGGAAAACGTATGCATAGGAACGGTCTTTCCATTCTGTGCAGCATCAATAGCCGCTTCTGCCGCCTCCATTACACCGGTGCCTTTAAGCGCGGATATCTCCACTACCTTGCAGCCCAGGGTTCTTGAAAGCTCCTCTGTATTGATTTTATCCCCGTTTTTCTTCACTATATCCATCATGTTGATAGCGATTACTACAGGAATCCCAAGCTCGGTGAGCTGAGTGGTAAGATAAAGGTTTCTCTCAAGATTGGTACCGTCAATGATGTTAAGAATGGCGTCGGGACGCTCACCTATAAGATATTTTCTGGCAACAACCTCTTCCAGAGTGTATGGGGAAAGAGAGTAGATTCCCGGAAGGTCGGTGATGGTCACGCCATAATGTTTTTTTAATTTACCCTCTTTCTTCTCCACGGTAACGCCCGGCCAGTTTCCCACAAACTGGTTGGAGCCTGTCAGCGCATTAAACAATGTGGTTTTGCCACTGTTAGGGTTGCCTGCAAGGGCAATTCGCAAATTCATATGTTTCTTCCTCGCTTTCCTGGTTAGCATTTGCTAACCATGCTTTAAAAAAAATTACTCAACTTCAATCATTTCTGCATCTGCCTTTCGCAGTGACAATTCATATCCTCTCACTGTTACTTCTATAGGGTCACCCAGTGGTGCGACTTTCCGTATGAACACCTCGGTTCCTCTGGTGATGCCCATATCCATGATGCGTCGTTTAACGGCTCCCTCACCGTGGAGTCTTATCACCTTTACTGTCTCGCCGATCTTCGCATTCTTCAGCGTATTCATTTATGTCTCCCTCCTTTTATAATAGTCAGATCATTATTCTCTGTGCCATTTCTTTACTTATGGCAACCCTGGACTCTTTCACCTTCACGATGACGTTGCCTCCCATAGTGCTTACTATGGTAACGGCCCCTCCAGCTACAAATCCCAGGTTCTCAAGATGGGTTTTGACCTCCTGCCTGCCTCCGATTTTTTTAATTATCTTCTCTTCTCCCGCGTCTGCAAGTGTAAGCGGCATCATTTTCTCACCTTCTTTGTAATTCATAGAGTTAGCATCTGCTAACCGCTGCTTCAAATTTTTGGTTAGCATTTGCTAACCGCCTATTATTATACCATTTTTCTAATAGCTGTCAACAGTTTTTTAAAAGAATTTTGCAATTAATGGTACTTGTGCTATACTGAAATTAAGATTACGGTCGCAAAAGCGACTATTTTGCAGGAGAATTAAAATGATATATAACAATGTACTTGAAGCTATGGGCCATACACCCATGATCCAGCTGAACCGCATGGCAGATCCCGACGGAGCACGTGTGCTGGTAAAATACGAAGGAATCAATGTGGGCGGTTCTATTAAAACCAGAACGGCATTTAATATGATTAAAAAAGCTGAAGAAGACGGTATCCTTAAGGCGGATTCAATTATCGTGGAACCAACCAGTGGAAACCAGGGTATTGGTTTGGCACTTGTGGGCGCAGTAAAAGGCTATGAGACCATAATTATCATGCCTGATTCTGTCAGCAGTGAACGCAGACTCCTGGTGGAGCATTACGGAGCAAAGGTTATTCTCGTTCATGATGCCGGCAATATCGGTGACTGTATCGAAGAGTGCGTGCAAATGGCCGCAAAGATGGCTGCGGAAAACCCAAAGGTTTTCGTGCCGCAGCAGTTTGAAAACCAAGCAAACCCTATGGTGCACCGCCATCATACAGGTCTGGAGATTCTGGAACAGGTCGCAGGTCCCATCGATGGTTTCTGTTCCGGCATAGGCACCGGCGGAACCATTACAGGCATAGGAGAGACTTTAAAAGCCCTGAATCCTCAAATTGAAATATGGGCTGTTGAGCCGGAAAACGCTGCCATTCTGGCAGGCGGAACAGTAAGCACACATATTCAGATGGGCATCGGCGATGGTGTAATTCCGGGAGTTTTGAATCAGCAGATTTATGACGATATCTGCATCATATCAGACGAGGATGCTCTAAGGACAGCAAAAGACCTCGCCATCAAGGAAGGTCTCATGTGCGGCATATCAAGCGGAACTAATGTAGCTGCAGCTCTTCGCCTGGCGAAAAAACTGGGCAAAGGCAAAACGGTGGTAACCGTTCTGCCGGATACAGCAGAGAGATATTTCTCCACGCCGCTTTTTGAATAAATAATCAGGTAGCTGGCAGCCCCTTGACAATATAGTAAAATTCTAATAAAATATAGTCATAATACAGCTATGGAGGTGTTATTATGATTATCAAGCCGTCTGCTGCTATTAGGCAGGATTACAATGGAATCGCAAGCTTGTGCAGGGAAAGTTGCGGTCCCGTCTTTTTAACAAAAAACGGAGAAGGCGATCTGGTGGTTATGGACATTGATACATTTAACCGCCGCGAAAAAATGCTTCAGCTGAGAGAGGAACTCATAGCCGTAGAAGAAGACAGACTTGCAGGTAGAACAGGATGCTCAGTGGATGAACTAGATAAATATCTGTCAGATATTTTAGCAGGTGCCTGCCATGAGTAAAAATGCTGAATATAGAGTGATTGTATCCGATAGAGCCAAGCGTCTCATGGGAAAGCATGTGCTCTTTTTATCCCAGGTCAGCCCTAAGGCAGCTGCACAACTGAAAGTCAGACTGGTCGAAGCTGTTGCTTCTTTATCTTCAATGCCGGAACGCTGTCCTTTCTTTAATGAATCGTATATTCCTGCCAACAAATACCACAAGCTGATAGTCGAAAAGAACTATCTCATCATCTATCAGATTAAGGATTCTGTCGTGCTCGTTGAATATATACTTGACTGCAGACAGGATTACCAGTGGCTTATTCACTAAGATATTTCTTGTAATAAAATTTCAGGCTGCACCGATTCATGTGCAGCCTGTTTTAATGACATTTTATTTCTTTATTCCACAATCAGATCGCTGATGTCCAGATCTTCCTTCTTAGCCGCTTTGTATTCCTCGCCGTTGAATATGTCATAGATTACCGGTACTATCAGCAGTGTAAGCACTGTGGCATAAAGCAGTCCGCCGATGCAGACAAGAGCGATAGGCTGCATCATATCTGTTCCGGCTGTCTTTCCTATAGCCATCACTATAAGGCCCAGTATGGTGGTCAAGCTGGTCATCATTACAGGGCGCATACGGGTTGCTCCTGCCTCGATGATTGCCTGTCTCTTGGTCAGGCCTCTTCCTCTAAGCTGGTTGGTGTAGTCCACTAGAACAATACCGTTGTTTACGATGATTCCCATAAGCAGAGTCAGACCTATCATGGCAATTATACTCAGTTCTTTTCCGAATATAAGCAATGCCAGAAGTCCACCCGTAAAGGCCAGCGGTATGGTAAACATTACAATAAACGGAGATTTTAATGACTGGAATTGTGCTACCATGATGAGGTAAACAAGCAGGAATCCCAAAGCCATCATCTTGACCAGATCATACATGGCGTCCATGATGGTCTCGTTTTCCCCGTTGAATTCATAGGTTACGCCCTCCGGCAGACTGAGCTCCTTGATGGCTTTCTTAGCCGCATCTGTTACCAGAGTAATATTGTAGCCCTCTTTCACAGTTCCGGAAACTGTCAGATATGTCCTTTGGTCATTTCTTTCAATGGACGGGAGAGTCTTTGTTTCTTTAACCTTTGCGATATCCTTAAGTTTTACGTATACTGTCTTGCCGTCAGAATCAGTGCCTTCAAGTTCAAGATTTCTTATGTCCTTAGGTGCGACACTTTCCTTATCATCCGACGAAACCACTATATCGTATTCGTCACCGCCAAGACTCATAGATGTTGCTGTATTTTCCAGGGTAAGTGCCTTGGAGACCTGCATATATACCTGAGCAACCGTCAGTCCGTTCTTCATGGCCTTTTCTTTGTCAACGATATAGTGCAGTTCCGGTTCAGCCTCCGCAAGACCGTTATCTACCTCATCGATGCCCTCGACACTTTCCAGCTTCTTGCCCAGCTTTTCCGCTGCATTCTGCAGTTTTTCGTTGTCTGTGCTGTATATGTCGATTGATACGCCCGAACCGCCCAAAGCGGTTGTGTAGGAAGTCATAGACGAAGAGCTCATAATCTTGACCTGACAGTCAAGGTCTGCAGTTTTCTCCTCAATGCTGTCAGCTATCTGCCCTCCGGACAAGTCGCTTTCCTCATCCACTATTATATACAGTGATACCGATGTGTTTGAAGTCTCGCCGGTCATACCGCCCATGCCTCCTGCCTGGGAAAGCATGCCTCCTACAGTCTCAACACCCTCCGTATCTTTTATTACATCAATTACCCGATCTGCCATCTCTTTTGTTTCTTCAAGGGTGGCTTCTTCATCATTCATGACCATGCTGCCGTTGAGCTGAGGTGTAGCCATGTCAGGTATAAAAATGAATCCTTTTGAAAGAGATGCGTAAACGCTTCCGCCAAGCAGCGCAACCGCCAGTATAAGAATCAGCGCCTTATGGTTCAGATTCCAGTTAAGGAGCCTCCTGTAGCCGTTTTTGAATCTGGCAAAACCTGCTCCCTCCGGTTTCGGTTCCTTTACGAACATCATGGAGGACATAGCAGGAACCAGCGTCAAAGCAATGATAAGGCTGGCACCCAGAGAATATGTAACCGTCAGAGCCATGTCTGTAAACAGCTGTCTTGTGATTCCATCCACAAATATTATAGGAACAAACACGCAGACCGTAGTGAGTGTAGAAGCAGTAATTGCTGCCGCAACCTCTTTGGCACCTGCGATTGCTGCCTTTTTAGGCGGAACTCCAAGCCTTCTCAGTCGGAAAATGTTTTCTATTACTACTATTGAGTTGTCCACAAGCATTCCTACTGCCACAGCAAGGCCGGACAGAGAAATCATGTTCAGCGTTACCCCCGAGAAGTACATCAGCACAATAGCAAAGGTTATACTTATAGGAATGCTGAGCAATGTTATAAATGTCGGCTTTATGTCTCTCAGGAAAAGCAGCAGAATAAGTACTGCAAACAGAGCACCCCATCCAAGGCTCTGCATAATAGAGCCGATTATAAGGTATATGTAATCGCCCTGATCCATAAGAGTAGTAAAGTGAAGCCCTTCATATTCATCAGAAAGTTCTTCAAATTTATCTGCAATATTGTTGGAAACCGTGGCCGTAGCGTAATTGGACTGTCTTGAGAATGTGAGCAGCACCCCGGAATTTCCGTTGATGCTTGCATATATCGAATCTGAATTATCCGTCATAAATATATCGGCAACATCATCCAGGGTTACGTCGCCCAGTCCGTCTATATTAAAAATGAAAAGATCTTCAACTTCATCCAAATCCTTCAGTTCATCTCCTACGCTTACCAGATATCTGGTGTCACCTTCCTGCACGTATCCGGCCGGCATGGAGAAGTTCTGACCCTGCAGAATACCGGAAATCATATCAACAGTAATCATTGATCCCAGCCCTGCAGCCTGAAGGGACTGATTGCCCGCCTCATTCAGCTGAGCCATAGCAGAGTTAAGCTGAGATTTCTGGCTTGATATCTGCTTTTTAGCGGCCGCCAGCTGAGCCTGGGCATCGTCGAAGGACTCCTGCGCGGTATAGGTGCCTCTTTCGGCCTGCTTGTAAGCTTCCTGAAGCTGGGTTACCTGAGCCTCTGCAGTGGCACTGTCCATCTGCATTACTGCCAGCTGGCTCTTTACATCCTTAAGCTGATCCTGAAGCTCCTCAAGAGTGATTCCCGCCTGCGGACCGTAAATCCCCTGAGAAATCTGAGCCTCTATGGCTGCCTGCCGGCCCTCCAGTACGGTTATCTGAGTTGCCAAAGCGCTGGCCTTTGAAACAGCCACATCAAGCTGAGCACTTGCCTCAGCCAGCTGATCATAGGTATCATTCTTGGTCTGTTCCAGTTCTTTTTCGCTGGCCGCCAGCTCGGCTTCCGCTTTTTTTATCTGTTTCATGCCGGAATTTAGCTGGCTCTTTGCCTTGGCCATTGAAGGGCTCGCTTCTCCCAGCAGCTTTTCATTAAGCTTTTCTATCTTATCTTCACTTATTGTTACATTTATCTTGGACTCAAGAAGACCGCCGGCATTTATGCTGGCTACTCCCGTAATGCCTTCCAGCTTGTTCATTAGGGTGTCTTCAACAAAGGACGACAGCTTCTCTGTATCGTATCCGTCCATGTCCACCGAAGCAACTGCTATAGGCATCATGTTCGGATTTATCTTCATTATGTATGGTGCACCGATGCTGTCACTCCAACCGCCTTCTACAAGGTCCACCTGCTGCAGAATATTGACCACTGCTGTATCCATGCTGGAACCGTTGTCAAACTCCAGAACAACCAGCGAGTAATTTGAGTTGGATATGGATTGTATGGATTTGAGACTTTCCACCGTGGCCAGACTTTGCTCCAGAGGCTTAGTGACTTCACTTTCCACCTCCTCCGGCGTTGCTCCCGGATATGTGGTCATTACAACTACATAAGGCAGGTCAATGCTTGGTAGCAGATCCGGCGTCATACCGGTTACCGACACTATGCCCAAAGCTATTATAATCACTACCGCAACAAATACTGTCAGCGGTTTTTTTACACTGAATCTTGACATTATTGTTTTATCCTCTCCTGATATTTAGTTTACAAAAAGGGGGATTGTGTTAATTATCCATAATAGATAATTCTAACATGATGGACTATTTTTCTCAAGATACATAAGCCCGTTTATTGAAATTTCACCATTTCTTCACCTTTCGCCATATTGCTTCTGACTTTTCTCTCTGTTAATTTCATTCCTTTTAGGGTATAATACTGTAAAACAAAATACACAAAATACTAACTGAATAAAGGAGGATCAATATGATTACAAATATTACTAAAGAAAATTTTGATAAAGAAGTTATGCAGGCAGAAGGCACTGTACTTATAGATTTCTGGGCCGCCTGGTGCGGACCATGCAGAATGATTGCCCCTGCCGTTGAAAAAATCGCTGAAGAACACCCTGAGGTAAAGGTCTGCAAAATCAATATCGACGACGAACAGGAGCTTGCCATCAGACATGGTGTAATGAGCATCCCTACACTTATGGTCGTGAAAAACGGCGAAATCGTAAATACAGCAGTGGGTCTCAGACCTAAGGAGGAAATCGAGGCTCTTTTATGAGAATACTGATTGCAGAAGATCAAAAGGACCTGAACAAAATCCTTGTCAAGAAGCTCACCGCAGAGGGTTATTCCGTAGACAGCTGCTTTGACGGCGAGGAGGCTTTGGATTTTCTAGATATGGCAAGCTACGACGGCGTAATTCTTGATATAATGATGCCGAAACTTGACGGACTTGCCGTTGTAAAACACATGCGTGCATCCGGTGACCCAACTCCCGTGCTTTTTCTCACAGCACGGGACTCAGTGGAGGACAAGGTCAGAGGCCTGGATTTGGGAGCAAACGACTACCTGGTCAAACCTTTTTCCTTTGAAGAACTCATGGCCAGAGTCCGCGCCATGACCAGAAAGACCGCTTCCACCAATTCACCCGTCTATCAAGCTGCCGACCTCAGACTGGATACCAGCAGCCATAGCGTCACCCGCTCCGGAAAAAACATCAAGCTGTCAGCCAAGGAGTTTGCTTTGCTGGAGTACCTGCTCAGAAACAAGGGACAGGTTCTTTCCCGAGAAAAAATCGAAAACAGCCTTTGGAACTTCGACTACGAGGGAGGCACTAATGCAGTAGATGTTTACATCAGATATTTAAGAAAAAAAATTGACGAAGATTTTTCCCCGCGGCTTATACATACGGTTCGCGGCGTGGGATATGTCCTGAAGGAAGACGAGGATTAGCCACATATGAAAAGCCCTATGAAAAACCTTACCATCCAAAAGAAAATAATAATCTGGTTCTCTCTGACCCTTCTTCTCATCGTATTTCTGATGAACACCATGACCTTTGCCATTGCAAATATAGTTTTGGACGAAGACATCCGGGAAAGACTTATGAATACGGTGGCTTCCAACGTGGAAGAAATCGAGTATTTTAACCGTCTGGATGCCGGTATGGAAAGGGAGCAGGGAGATCAGTTTCTTAAGTATAACAACGGCTGGCTTGAGATTGACGATGATTTCTGTGACTTTTTTGAAGGAATTTGCACAGCCCTCTATGATGAGGACGGTAACCTTCTCTATGGCGAATCACCTGTCAAAATCTCCCGCAGCAAGAATCTTGCCTACACCAGTGTGGATAGTACCACCTATCACGGGGAGAAATACTATGTCTACGACCGTAAGCTTGCCGGAGAAAATCTAGAGGGTCTGTGGCTCCGCGGTGTAGTCTCAAAGAACGAAAGAATCAACATATTATATAATACCGTAAGGCTCTCCTTCTGGCTGCTGCCTGTTCTTGCTCTGCTCACAATTCTTGGCGGATATGCCATAACACGGCGCTCATTTCTGCCCGTAGAGCAGATTGCGCAGTCAGCAAGGGAAATCGGGGAAAGCGGCGACCTCTCCCGGCGTCTTGATATAGGTCCGGGAAACGATGAACTTCACCAATTGGCCGAAGCCTTCAACAATATGTTTGAAAGGCTGGAAAAGTCCTTTGAGTCCGAAAGGCAGTTTACTTCCGATGCGTCCCACGAGCTGCGCACCCCTACATCCGTCATCCTGGCTCAGGCCGAATATGGCCTTGAACTGGCCGACAGCGAAGAGGAATACCGTGAGTCTCTGGAAGTTATTAAACGCCAGGCAAATCTCATGAACGATATGATAAACCGTCTGCTTTTCTTTACCAGGCTCGAGCAAGGCACAGAACCTGTCAATATGCAGGACACTGACCTCAGCACTCTTGTGGAAGACATTTGTGATAAGCAGCGAATGCTTCAATGCAAAGATATTTCTCTGGCCACAGACATCCAGCCAGGTATTCATGTTGAAACAGACTGCAGCCTGTTTACTCGCATGCTGAACAATCTTTGCAGCAATGCCTATAAATATGGAAAACCTCACGGTAACATTACAGTATCCCTCAAGCAAAGTCAGGACTTGGCCATACTTTCCGTGGCAGATGACGGAATCGGTATTGCCCGGGAAAATCTTGAAAAAATCTGGAATCGTTTTTATCAGGTGGAACCTTCCCGTAATCAGGAAACAGACGGCGGAGGAATAGGTCTGGGGCTTTCCATGGTCAAGCAGATTGCAGACTTGCTTGGAGGAGAAATTACTGTTGAAAGCACTCTGGGCAAAGGGACAGTTTTTACATTTGCGTTAAAAACAAAAAATAAAAACCTTTAATGTTTCTTTAATTTTTCCCGGCTATAATAAAGCCATAAAATCAAACAAACGCAAACAATCTACTTTGTTTAAAGGGAAAAGGAGAAAGATTATGAAAAAAATTACACAGGCATTAAATTCACCTAAAAAGATTGCGGCTTTTATAGTCTGCGTAATTCTCATCGCAGGTGCTGTTGGCTTCGCAACTGTTAAGGTGGGTGCAAACGTTAACGCCAATAAAACAATCGGCATGGAAAAAGGTGTCGCGGTGGCTCTGGCCGATGCAGGTCTCAAAACGGAAGATGTTACAAACCTTACATCTCACTATGACAATGAAGACGGCATGGCCGTATACGAGGTGGAGTTTGTGGCTGGCGGATTTGAATACGACTATACTATAAAAGCTTCTGACGGAAGAATCATTGAAGCCCAGAGAGAAAGTATCAAGGCTTCCGATGCAGAATCTTCTGCAACTCCGGTGCAGGAACCTCAGCAGCCTTCAAACGGCAGCGATTCATCTTCCACCGGAAGTTCATCCACAGACAATCCAGGCTCCAAGTATATTGGTGTTGACAAGGCAAAATCCATTGCTCTCAAAGATGCAGGAGTATCCGCTTCATCGGTTACATTTACTAAAGCAAAGCTTGACAGAGATGACGGAGTTGCGGTCTACGAAATAGAATTCTACAGCGGCGATACCGAGTATGAGTATGAAATCAACGCAACCTCAGGTGCCATCAGAGAAAGAGATTCCGAGCCAAGAGATTACGATGATGACTGGGACGATGACCATGATGATGACCATGACGATGACCATGATGATGACTAAATCAATACTGACCTCACGAAATTCGTGGGGTCAGTTTTTGTATTCCTAATATGCTACAGGCACTTGCTGGAGTTTTTCCATATACCCATTTTCTCAGCTTCCTTAATGAGGTCATCGCGGAAGTCAGGGTGAGCAATATTGATAAGAAGCTCTGCCCTTTCCCAAGTGGTCTTGCCCTTAAGGTCAGCAGCACCATATTCAGTTACAATAAAGTTTGTTGCCATACGAGGAGTCGTAACGATGGCTCCCGGCGGCAGTACAGGTGAAATCAGTGATTCCAGACGGCCATCCGGTGTCTTTCTTGTGGACGGAGTGCAAAGGAAGCTCTGCCCTCCCTCGGACTGATAAGCACCTAAAACGAAGTCAAGCTGTCCGCCCGTTCCGCTGATCTGCTGATGACCTGCTGATTCTGAACATACCTGTCCGTACAGGTCAACCTGAATACAGCTGTTTACAGATACGAAATTTCTGATCTGTGCCACAGTAGCAATGTTGTTGACGTAGTCAACCGGGGCGTTGCAGCAGATTGGATTATCGTCTATGAAGTCGTAAAGTCTCTTAGTACCACCTGCAAATGTGTATACTGCCTTGCCCTTGTCAATAGGCTTGTTTCCTGTCAGCTTTCCTGCTTCGAAAAGATCAACATATGCATCAGTAAACATCTCAGTGTGAGCATTAATGTTACGCTGATCCGATTCTGCCAGCATGGAGCCGATGCAAAGAGGCAGACTTCCAATACCCAGCTGAAGAGTGCTATGGCTCTTGATTCTAGGTACAATATGGCTTGCTATCTTTTTATCTATCTCTGTAGGTTCCTTAGTAGGAAGCTCTGCCAGAGGAGTGTTGCTGCCCTCTACTACATAGTCAATGCCGTAAAGGTTAAGCTGTGTCTGGTAGCCGTGGGCTATAGGCATATTTTCATTTACTTCGACAATAATTTTCTTTGCAGACTTAATAACACCCCACATGTCTGCAACCTGCGGCCCCAGGTTAAAGTTACCGTGTTCGTCCATCGGTGCAACCTGGAACATTGCAATGTCAATTTCGCAGTTATTGTTTACCCACAGGAAAGGCAATTCGCAGAACATCATCGGTATATACCAGCAGCGCCCGTCTTTATTCATTTTACGGTCATGAACATTGAAATGAGCTGACGAAAAACGCACCTGCTCGTTGCTGTCCGTTGCAAGATATGTTTCAAAAGGTTTTTCCCTTATGGTTACGGTACTCACAACCTCTACATCTCTTAAATCCTTCGCTCTTTTGGCAATAGCCTTATCAATATCAATGACAGAGCCACAGCCCAGACCGAAGTGAAGTCTGTCGCCGTTTTTTACCATGGCTGCTGCCTGATCTGCAGTTATAAGTTTTTTCTTATACTCACTTGCAAGATTTGATACTTTATACATCTTTTTTCCACCTTTTCTCATCCTCTATCAAGTTTCCGGCTTGATACTTATTTAACAAAACATAGGACAATTTTACTACATTAAAGCCCAAAATACAATACGCATTTTATATGTTTTCTCAAAAAGACAAAACCATTCACCCCGCAAGCTGAAAATTATTGATATTTTTTCACCTTTGTGGTAATATAATCTTTGTGATAATTCAACTTAACATGTCTCCGTAGTTAAATGGATATAACAGTGCTCTCCTAAAGCATCGTTGGCGGTTCGATTCCGCCCGGGGATACCAGAATACAGGTATTGATTGTACCTGCTCAGACCTGAGGATGTTAACCCCTCAGGTCTTTTATTTGATGTATATCGCTTTCGAAAAATGAAAATTTTTAAACTTTTGAAAGCGATTGTTTTCCGTTGCTTCAAATCAGAGATGCTTATCCGAAAATATTTATTGCCCGAACCAAGCATCCAAAATATAGCTATGAGGGAATTGAGATTCACGATATAGCCGATTGGCTATTACAGAAATACTAAAACATTAAAACACTTATGCATTGCCAGATGCTGACACACAGCATCTGGCAATTTTATTGACAAAATCTTATGTGATGTTTTCCGTAATGCTCAGTGCATCTCCGACTTCGCTCTCATTCAGCTCATATATATTCACCAGTTTCACAATGCGATTATCCTTTACCAGAATAACCACATCCATCTTTCCATACTCCCTTTCTCCGTCAATATCATCATACCAGCCGCATTCATATACTCTGTCTGCGCCCCACTGCTGCGGGCTTTCCTTCTCGCGGATCCATCTCCAGTCGGACTCTTCGGCTTCGACAATTTTTTTCTTACACCAGTCTGCCAGTGCTTCCCACTTTACTTCATCTATTTCGTAGGAGAATTTCGGATCTGCACACTGACCACTTATAGATTCAGCTATAAAAGTGCTATGAACCTCCGGAACATACGGATCTCCGACATCTCCCGAATCATTGCCCGAAAATGCGAAATATCTGGCTCCTAGAACCAGTGCAAAGGCCAGAATCACATCCAAAACTATAACCACAGTCCTGTTGCCGCTTCGAGAAGCCCCCTTATTCTTCATGAACTCCCTTGTTTTATCCAGTGCGGCTACCAGACATACGAAGCCCAAAATATAGAACACCACATACTTTGCCATATCGGATTGTCCTTCCTGCAAAGCGGATACCACATACAGCAGCAGATATATGATGACAAACACAAGGCACCATCGGTTGAGTGTTCTTAATATCTTCACACCGCAGCAAGTTCCTCCTCCTTCTATTGATCGTTCGGACTTTCTGACCCAGATAAAATATCCCGCAAGATTGGCGGCGACCAGCATAAAAGCTACAACCGCAAAAGTAAGGGATAATAACATCAACCAGCTGGATAGGTATGGCAAAGGGTTATAAAAGAAGCCTGATGCCACGTACCACAGATTAAGAGCCATTATAATCATCAGCACAACATTGGAAGGAATGAAGTTTTTCTTCATAGCCGACTTGATCACTTCCAGGCGGATTTCTTCATCGGTCTCGATGGGCACAGGATTTTCCTCTTCACTGCAGAAAATCTGTGCCTGCGCCCAGTCGCTCACCTTGACCCAGCCTTCCCGGGCGCAGAAATCCGCCAGGGTCTTTTGACTCTCTGTAGGTTCAGAGTCATATACAGATGCATCAGGCGCATAAGTTACTGCATACTTTACCCTCGCCGGTTCTGCCTGGCGATATTTCCATACATTGGTTCCTGCCGTGATAAGGCGCCATCCTTTGGCCGCCTTTTTTTCCAAATGTGTCTCTACCGCCTTATAGTCAAACAGCAGATAGTTGGGAATCTCACGCTTTATCTTTTCCTTGCTTTTCTTCTCTTTCATGATTATACCCCTTCCTCATTTACAAGCCTTGAATAGTCAGCCGCCTGTTTACGTAGTCTTTCGTACTCTTCGCCTAGAATCTGTGCACCCTTCAGCGTAAGAATGTAGCTTTTTTTTCGTCCTTCTACCCTGGTCTCTCTTATCATTCCTGCTGTCAGAAATTGCTCCAACAGATTATACAGAGTTCCCGGGCCCACATTGACCCTGCCCTCTGTGATCCGGCTGACCTCTTCCATAATATCCATTCCGCAGCATTCCTTCCTGAGGCACAGCAGAATATAAAACATCTGCTCTGTCAATGTACGGAATTTCTCTCTAGGCATAGTGTACTTCCTCCTTTTATCGAATATCGATATCTCTTCTTGCTTTCATTATATATCGAATATCGTTATTGTCAACTGTTTTTTAAAAATCTCTTGACTTTTTAGAAAAAAAGCGTATAATTTGATTTAGAATAATTCTAAATTTAACAGGAGGCTTTTATGACGAAAAATGCAGAAATGATTATGAACATCATAAATGCGTCCTATGACCATTTAACCGCTGAGCAGATATATTTTCAGTTAAAAAATGAAACTGTAAAGATTTCCATGGCCACTGTTTACAACAGTCTTTCCTATCTGTGTGAGAACGGTCTCGTCAGGAAGGTTCCCATGGATGGATTTGCGGACCGCTATGACAGAGTAAAGCGCCACGACCATCTGGTATGCAAGCGCTGCGGCAAGCTTATGGATATTTCTTTAAGAGATATGACAGCTTCTCTTCAAAAAGAGGTAAAAGTGCCGATTCTATCATATGATCTTAAGATCAGCTGCATATGCGATGAATGTTCAAAAGAAGAAAGGAGAAACTAAAAATGGCAGGAACAAACAAATACGCAGGAACACAGACAGAGAAGAATCTTCATGCTGCTTTTGCAGGAGAATCAGAAGCAAGAAACAAATATACTTATTTTGCATCAGTTGCTAAGAAGGAAGGCTACGAACAGATTTCAGCTCTTTTCCAGAAAACAGCTGACAACGAAAAAGAACACGCAAAGCTGTGGTTCAAGGAACTTAACGGCATCGGAGACACAGCTGCAAACCTCGAAGCTGCCGCAGACGGTGAAAACTACGAATGGACTGATATGTACGAAGGCTTTGCTAAGACTGCAGAGGAAGAAGGTTTCACGGAACTTGCTATCAAGTTCCGTATGGTAGGTGCTATCGAAAAGCATCACGAAGAGAGATACAGAGCTCTTCTTCACAATGTAGAAGCTAAGGAAGTATTCGAAAAGAGCGAGGTAAAGGTTTGGGAATGCAGAAACTGCGGACATATCGTAGTTGGCACAAAGGCTCCTCAGCTTTGCCCTGTCTGCATGCATCCGCAGAGCTACTTCGAAGTACACGCAGAAAACTATTAAAACCAATTTCTGATCATATGGAGGGAAAAGAAATATCTTTTCCCTCCTTTTCTATTTTTTCCCTTGACATAGTATATAAACTATGCGATAATAGGTTCTAATTTGATAAATCCCGTGAAACCTCTAGAATCATACAACCGAGACTGGAGGCGGAGGATACTCTGGAGAATCCTGACATACCGCGTCAGGTGCCGAAGGTGCAAGGCTTGCCGCTTAAATGCGATGAAGTTGAATCTCTCAGGCAAAAGGACAGAATGCAAAACCGTTACCCGCAGTTATTTGAATGCTTAAATTCCGGGCAGCGGCACTTACATTGACACTGTTATTTTCTTCGGAGCTGCTAACGATAGTTGGTAGCTTTTTTGGTTGTAAAAAACTTTTATTTTTACGGAGGAAATTATGGAAACCTTATTACAACTCGTTCAGACCATTAACGGTTATCTCTCAGACTATGTGCTTATCATTATGCTTATCGGCGCAGGTCTTTACTTTTCAATTAAAACACGCTTTATACAGGTTCGCTGCTTTGGCGAAGGAATGCGCCATGTTTTCGGAAACTTCAGCCTTCACGGCGGCAAGCACGAAAGCGGCATGAGTTCATTCCAGGCTTTAACTACTGCTATTGCAGCTCAGGTTGGTACCGGTAATATCGTAGGTGCCTGCGGTGCCATTCTCGTTGGAGGTCCGGGAGCAATCTTCTGGATGTGGCTTATCGCTTTCTTCGGCATGGCTACTAACTACGCAGAAGCAGTTCTCGCTCAGCAGACCAGAAAAGTCGAGGCTGACGGTACTGTTCTTGGTGGACCTGTTTACTACATAAGAACTGCTTTTAAAGGTAAATTGGGAACCTTCCTTGCAGGATTCTTCTCCATAGCAATCATTCTCGCTCTCGGCTTTATGGGCTGCATGGTTCAGTCCAACTCCATTGGAGAAGCCTGCCAGAATGCTTTTGGAATTCCTTCATGGGCAATAGGTATTGCAGTTGCCCTTATTGCAGCATTTATTTTTATCGGCGGAACTAACAGAATCGCTGCTGTAACAGAAAAAATCGTTCCTATCATGGCTATCCTCTATCTCCTGGGAGGCCTGGTTGTTCTTATTATCAGAGCAAAATACGTTCCTGAAACTATCGGCATGATCTTTAAATATGCCTTCGTTCCAAGCGCACTTATCGGAGGCGGCGTGGGTGAAGCATTAAAGATTGCAGTAAGCCAGGGTGCTAAGAGAGGTCTTTTCTCCAACGAAGCTGGTATGGGTTCAACTCCTCACGCTCACGCAATGGCTAATGTCAAGAGTGCTCATGAACAGGGAATATCAGCAATGATAGCTGTATTCATCGACACTATGGTAGTTGTATCCATGACTGCTCTTGTAGTAATTTCAACACTGTATGCAGGCAATGGCCCTCTCGCAGGCGGTGCCGCAGAAGGAATTGCAAAGACAAACATGGCACAGCTTGCATTCGGAAGCGTTTTCGGTGAAACCTTCGGCGGCGCATTCGTTGCAATCTGCCTGTTATTCTTCGCATTCTCCACAATATTAAGCTGGAACCTGTTCGGTAAGATTAATGTTAATTACCTCTTCGGAAAGAAAGCTGTAAGGATTTACGAGATTATCGCTGTAGGCTTTATCTTCCTTGGATCATGTCTGTCAAACGACCTGGTATGGGAACTTGCTGATATGTTCAATCAGCTCATGGTTGTTCCTAACGTAATTGCTCTTATCGCTCTTTCAGGTCTGGTTGTGACTGCAGAAAAGGCAAGAAAAGAACGCAAAGATAAATAAAACAATAATGTTTTAGGTTCTAGGATAAAAAAAGAAACCCCGGCAGCAGCCTCAAGTGTTCCGACCCTCAAGGCTGTTATCGGGGTTTTAAATTGGTCTTAATTATAGCTTCTTTCTCTCTCAACAGAAATATAATATCCAATCTGGTTATCCTCGGTGGCAAAACCATCTACGGAAAGCTTAACCGTTTCAGTATATCCGCTTCCCTTTACAGTCTTCTTTTCGTAAAGAGAATAATAATCCTCTGTTTCTGTGGCCACTTTCAGAACTTCATTGACTGCCTTTTCCACATTCTGTTGGGAAACGGTTATGCCATAGGCGCTTTTGATTTCCTTTAATGCTTTTTCTATATCCGTTTTTGAATTATCATAAAAGTTATCTGAGGTATACACGGTGTACTGGTAATACTTGTTATCTGTCTTGTTGTGATATACACCTGTCTCCAGAAAGCTCTTTTCAGGATCGTCGTCTTCCATTGCCAGCACGTATGCCAGCTTGTCAATAGAATCTGAATCATCCTCTTCGTAATCGCTGAATGTTGAGTAGCTTCCTGACATCGATTTTTTAACTGCAGTATTCATCATGCTTTCCAACTTGCTCAGCTGATTGGAGATGTCGCTGTAATCAATTTTACTAAGTGCACCTGACATGGCAAAATCATCGCTTGCCGTAAATCCAAAGTCATATTGAGCTTCGCCTTCTTCATCACCGCCGCCGCAGGCCATCATGCTGAAGCTCATCGCAAATATTAAAAGTAAAACCAATATTCTCTTCATCAGTTTTTTCTCCTCTTCTTTTCCCTTAGTAGGCATTATTTTATCATACGCAGGTGAACACCCTGTGAAATCAATTTACATTTTCTAATTTACACGGTTTTAATCCTTGTGTCTACGACCGATTTCTCTTATGGCATCTGTAAGTTTTTCCATATCACGCCGGGTATTAAACGGCCCTACGCTGATACGAACGGCCCCCTCATCCCAGGTGCCTATGGTCTTATGTGCCAGACCTGCACAATGAAAACCTCCTCTTACAGCAATTCCATATCTGCTACTTAGAATCGATGTCACTTCTTCTGCCGCTGCTCCTCTGATGTTTATCAGACTTATACCGGTCTTTCGGCATGCCTGAGGGCCGTATCGAGTTACAAAATCCATTTCGTCCAGTCTTTCGTCCAGCCACCCAATGAGCTCTTCCTCATATTTTCCAATCACTTCAGGCCCGATTTTTTCTACAAACTCCGCAGAGTAGCCTAACCCTATTATGGCAGGGGCGTTTATTGTTCCGGCTTCATACCCGTCAGGAAATTCACATGGCTGAAGTCTGCTTTTAGAATCGGTTCCTGTACCGCCCTCCATTATGTGGTTTAGCTTAAGCTCAGGGTCAATATACAATGCTCCTGTTCCCTGAGGCCCCAAAAGTCCCTTGTGTCCCGGAAAAGCCAGCATACTTATATTCATTTTTTTTACGTCAATTTCCATAGACCCTGCGCCCTGTGCCCCGTCTACCAGAAACAGAATTCCTCTCTTTCGAGCCAGTTCACCGATTTCCTCAAGAGGCATTTTAGTACCTGTCACATTGGAGGCTGCTGTAACTGCAATCAGCCTTGTCTCAGGCCTGATGGCTTTTTCAAAATCTGAAGGTTTAACGAACCCTTCTCTGTCAGCCCTGATAATTGACTGCCTTATTCCCCTTTTTTCCAGTGCCTTTAACGGCCTTAGCACCGAATTGTGTTCCATGGATGTGGTAATTACATGATCTCCCGGCAGGAGTACACCCTTAAGCCCCATGTTCAGTGCCTCAGTGGTATTCTTGGTAAAAACCAGCCTTTCCGCCTGCTCAATATTAAAGAGTCTGGCAATTTTTCTTCTGGCGTGATAAACCTCTTCTCCCGTCCGCATGGACATGGAATGTCCCGACCTGCCGGGGTTTCCACAGTATTTTAGAATGCATTCCTCCATGGCGGCCACCATGCCTCTCGGCTTGGGATAGGATGTGGCTGCGTTATCCAGATATATCATAAACTTCCCTCCGGTAAACAAGTGAAAAAATAGAGGACATTACTGCCCTCTACATACTATGCTGATATTCTATTCGCCGTGACTGGAAATTCCGCTGCCGCTTATAGGAATTACTTCCCCGCCGTAAGTCGGCTTGCTCCTGAGGATGGATTTAAAGAAGTCCTTGATTCTGGCAAGAATTTCTCTGGATTCTCTGAATCTCTGTCCAAAATATGTCTGCTGGTCTGATGCCACGCCCATGACCTCAAGTCCAAGCTTGTCCCCTATGTAAAGAGCTCTGTACTGATGGTAGGTCTGGGTTACTACAATTACTCTTTCGGCATTGAAAATGCTGCCTGCACGGTACATGGACTCATAGGTGGAAAATCCGGCATGGTCGCAGAAAATATCCTTTTCCGGCACACCGGCTTCCTTGGTGTATTTCAGCATCACATGTATTTCGTTATGCTGTTCAGTTCCGTTATCACCGGTAAGAAGTATCTTAGGTGCTGCCCCCTGCTTGTATAACTCAATGCCCACATCCAGTCTGTCCTTAAGCATTGGGCTAGGAGTTTCCTCATCCTCAATGCCGCAGCCCAGAACCATAATGCAGTCCGCATCAAAGTTCTTCAGATTATCTACAGCAAAGGACTTAATCTCCACTTCACCTCTGACGGTGTAGGCGATTTTGTCCTCTGTTGTCCTTACCACCCTGCTGTTTATCAGTATGCACGCAAGGCCGGCTATCATGGCCAGGACGATTACCATCAGCAACAGTTTTAGAAAAAAACGTTTTACCCTACTCATTTTCCCACTCTTCCCTCAGCATGGAGTACACCAGATTATCTCTGTCGGTGCCGTCATAGATGTGATATCCCTTTCTCTGGATTCCTTCAAACTTGAAGCCGCACTTTTCGATTACTCTCTGTGAACGCTTATTTTCCGGTCCTGTGCAGATTGCCAGCACCACCAAGTCAAGGTCTTGGAAGGCATAATCGATTACCGCTTTGGCGGCCTCGGTCATATATCCTTTGCCCCAGCTTTCCTTTGCCAGAGAATAACCCATTTCACGGCTGTTTACATCTTCACGTCGGCGGTCAGGCTCAAGGCCGATACTTCCGATAACCTTGCCGGTTTCCTTTTCCCGGATAGCCCATACATCGTGAGGTATAAACAGTTCCTCTATGATTTCCCTGGATTCATCCTCGCTTGCGTGAGGCTTCCATCCTGCATTAGGCCCTACATCGGGATTCTTTGCATATTCGTATAGTCCTTTGATATCCTCTTCAGAGGTTGTCCACTTATCTAAAATTAATCTTTCTGTTTCAAGTCTTCTCATTGCTTAACCTTAACCTCCTTTTCAGGTCTTTTATATCCCATCAGACAGGCGAAAGCGCTGGCAAACACGCCCACCAGCAAAGGTTCCGCCTCAAATTTAAGGGCAGTAGCTAATATCAATCCAACCGGCCCCATGACCATGGAGACTGTTATGGCTTCTTCTTTGAAGTGATTCTTAAAGAAAAGCGCCAGAGTGAGGGGCACGAAAATTACAGTCCCTCGAAGTCCCATGGAAAGGAACCCCAGATCATTTATTATTGCTCCCGGAATAATCATTGCCGTCATTCCCGTAAGCAGAAGTGTCATCACAATAGATGATCTCATGGCAATAAGGTGCTTTCTTCCGATAAGGTACTCCGGCCTGATTCTGCCAAGAATATCCCTTACGAAAATTGTTGATACACCAAGGGTCAATCCGCCGCCTCCTGTAACAACAGTTATCAGCAGAGCCCCCATTCCCAGTCCTCCTACTAAAGGCGGAAGATGCTCCATGAGAAAAATCGGGAAAGCCTCTACCGGACTGGCAAGCTGCTCGCTCCTCATATACAGGCCCACAAGCACGCCTCCCAGGCCTATAGGAATACAGAGTATTCCGCTTATGAGTGCTGCTTTTCTTGCCACATGATAACTTCTGGCCGACCATATTGCCTGAGCATATGTCTGAGTGGAAAGCACACCCAGCACCAGTGAGAGGCAGTTGCAGATTTCCTCGCCCACACCTCGTGCAAACAAATCGCCGACATTTAATTGTATCTGCGATCCCTGTCCTATGCCGCCGGCCAGAATCAGAACCGCAGCAATGCTAACAAGGGACATCCCGTAAAGCAATATTACTTTTACGATTCCGCCCATTCCTGCACCTATGGCACCGCCCAGGACCACATATATGCACATGAGTACCATGGAAATAATACAGCCTGTAATCATAGTGCTTCCTGTCATGGCAGCCATAAGTGCCGCTGCAGCAATAATGTTTGAAACCACGCTTACCAGAATCCCCGTCGAACAGAGAATTGATCCGATATATTCGGCCCGTCTTCCAAATTGGTTGGCAATTACCTCCATCAAAGTTGTCTCATGGCTTTTTCGAAGGGGAATAACATAACCTATGTAGAGGGCAAAGCAGCCAAGAGCTGCGCCCAAAGTAAACCAGATGCCGGAAAGGCCGTACACATATGCAAGCTGGGCTGTCCCTATAGTCGATTGGCCGCCGATAAGAGACCCTAAAAGCGCCCCGCAAACAAGCCATAGGCCGCTTTTGCCGCCGCCCTTATCAAAATCTGCTGCATTTTTTATTCTGGCAGCTGACCTTATCTCCACTAAAATCAGTGCCACCAATGCCCCCGCTATTCCAATCAAATGTCCCAGCTGCATTCCCTGCTGATTCCTTTCCTGCTTCTCGCTCTGCTTTTTATTCTATGAAAAAACTACTCTGTGGTGCTTAATATTTCCTTGCTCTTGTTCTCTATCTGACTTACCTTCATGTTTGGTGCATCCTCAGGGTCAACTTCTTCAAGAAGTCCAAGCACCGATTCTCCCAGATAAATAGTCTTCAAGGTCTTTCCGTCCAGCGTTACCTTGCTGTACTGAGTGAAATTCTGTCCCTTTATATAATATCTGTCGCCTATCTTTACAACCTCTTTAATCTTTATATCTTTTACACCCATCTTAAGGTTGGTAGGCTCGAAAGGATTAGTTCCGCCGTAAATATAGTACTTTCCGTAGAGCATATCATATCCCAGCGCCTTAAGATCGGATAAATAGGTTTCACTGTTTTTATGGTTCTGCTGATAGGTAAAGATTGTACCCACCTGCATATCCAGCATATCCATCACATGTGCCGCCAGCTGATAAGTATGGAGGTTTTCATCATCCTTCTTCATGCCGAAGTTATCCCAGATGATATACTGGGTCCCGTAAAGGTCCCCGCTTTCCAGATCGTCCTCAGTAATATCTATGGCCGGAATGTGGTCTCCGTACATTACCAGCACAGTAGGTTCGTCCCTCTTGGCCAGTTCTGCCGTCAGCTCTCCGATAAATTTATCCATTTCATAGATTTGATTTACATAGTATTCATATTTCCACCTGAGTTCTTCTGTCGGTGCCCTGAGCACTTCAATTTCAGGGTTTTCTATGACCTTTTCCGAAGGATATTTACCGTGTCCCTGCACAGAAATCGTGTAAATCATATCACGGCCCTCGGTCGAATCCAATGCATCGTTAATACATCCTGTAAGGACATTGTCCTTGGCCCAGTTCTTCGGTGTCTTGGCTACATTCTGCATGTATTCCAGACTTGTAAAGGTATCAAATCCCATATTGGCAAATACCGTATTTCTGTTGTAGAATACGGCCCTGTGGTTGTGAATTGCGTGAGATGTATAGCCGATGCTGTCAAGGTCATATGCGAGGCTTTCACCGGTCTTTTCCTTTAACACTGCCTTGTACGGATATTCACCCGGTCCAAAGAACTTCACACTCAATCCTGTCAGAACCTCAAATTCCACATTGGCGGTTCCTGCACCGCAGGCGGGAACTGACAGCTCTCCTGATGAATACTGACTGTACAGACGCCTGAAGTTAGGGCATGCATCCTTTGACAGCTCTATGGTTTTAATAGTAGATGGATCTATAAATGATTCTAACTGCAGGAAAAGGATGTTTGGATGTTCCATATCCTCGTCTTTAGTCTCAAGTAGCATGGCATTATCGTCACCCAGTTCTTTTTCTGTAAAAATATCAAGTATGCTGTTTTCGCTGTATCCGCTAGGTCTGCTTATTCCCGTATTGAGCCAGGTATTGGTGAAGCAGTAAACCACGCCGTAATCTCTATAGGCATAAGCAAGGTTTCCAAAGAAGGTTTCTACTATGCCCGCCTTGATTACAAAGGATGTGGACAGGAATGTAAATCCTATGACCAGCACCACGCCTGCAAGATTTCTTTTTCTCTTTACTCTGTCTTTTTTCTGAGGGCCCTTGATGAAAAGAAGCACCAAAGCTCCAATCGCCGCAGCTATACCAAGCGCTGCCAATATGATAACCGGGGCGGAAAGATAGTTTGTTACAATAGTAAGCCCGTCCTCAAGATTGCTCAGGTCTTTCACGGTGAAAGGCGTCATTCGCTGTGTAAGGATTACGCCATTGGCAATACCTACTGCAAGCCAGAAAATAGCCGCGATGGTAAATACAAAGAGTCTCCGTTTAAATACTGAGGCAATGACAAGTGTCGCAAAAATAATCAGCGTGTTATACAGAAACACCACCGGATTATGGAACATAAAGCTGATTCCGCCGGCAAGTCCCTGAGTGGAAAATCGTCCAAGGGTTTCAATAATAATATTTAAGCCGAGAGCCCATATTGCAGCATAGACAAAGCTGTTTCTGTAAAATTTACGCTTGTCCATGGTTTCCACTTCGTGGATGGTCTCTTCCACCTTTCTGTCCAGCTTTTCAAATTTATCAAATTTCTCCATAGTTTCTAGTCCCTTTCTATTACAATCTCAAAATTCCATTTAAAGCTATAACCTCGAATACACCTCGTTTGATAGATTTGCAAATTCTTCTAAGTCAAGTGTTTCAGCTCTTCTGGACGGATCTATTCCCGCTGCTTCCAGTGATTCTCTTACCGCTTCCTTAGTTATATTTTTCACCCCCATGAGTGAGTTAAGCAGAGTCTTTCGTCTTTGACCGAATCCCGCCTTGACGCAGCTGAAAAATACTTCCCTGTCCTTAAGCTCAACAGGTTTTTCTTCTCTGATTTCCAGCTTGAGCACAGTGGAATCAACCTTCGGCTGCGGCACGAAGACATCCTTTGGCACATTTACTACAGCTTCTACTGTGCAATAGTACTGCACAGCTACAGAAAGCGCTCCATAGGCTTTGGTTCCCGGTGCAGCCTTTATTCTGTCCGCCACCTCTTTCTGCATCATTATAGTTATGCTGTCGGCCTTCACACCGTCCTCCAGAAGCTTCATAATAATCGGAGTGGTGATATAGTAAGGCAGATTACCTATTATTTTAACTCCCGAAAAATCGCCTTCCCCCTTGCTGCAATCCTCGATGAGTTTGTTTACATCGGTTTTTAAAATATCCTGATTCACAATTTCCACGTTGTCTCTGTCTGCCAGAGTTTCCTTAAGAATCGGAATCAGATTTTTATCTATTTCTACGGCAATAACCTTCTTTGCCGTTTCCGCCGCTTCGCTTGTTATTACCCCTATTCCAGGACCGATTTCAATTACCAGGTCTTCCGGTCCGATTCCGGCGCCTTCTATGATGCGGTCTATTATATTTTTATCAGTAAGAAAATTCTGGCCAAGGCTTTTGGAAAGCTTAAATCCATATCTTTCTTTAATGTCTCTTATTGTCGATGGTGCGTAAAGTTTCATCAAATTCCTCTCTTGTAATACTGAAGCTGTTCAGCTTATTTAAAAGTGCTTTGCCGTTGCCGCCTCCAATTCCCAGCATTCTGCCAAGCTCCTGGCGCCTTTCCTTTGAATCTGCCCTGCCTGTAAGTCCGGCCCTATAAAGGTCCTCCTCTGTAAACAGCTTGTCCCTTGCATCAGCAGTGCAGTGCGCCTTGGAAAGAGCCTCCTTGATAGCCTCTGGCTCTGCATTTTCAATACCGATATCTCCCTTTTTAGTTGCCTGGCTGCGCGACAAAAAAGCCTGTTTAGCATCCGGAAATTTTTCTGTCAGCTTCCTCCTGATTTCCTCACCCGAAAAATCCGGGTCGGTAAATATTATTATTCCCTGATCTTCATAGGCTTTTTTAATTAATTCCCATGTTTCTTTTTTTATTCCAAAGCCATGTGTTTCAATGATTAATCCGTCTACGGCCTTCCTGACTGCAGCTGTATCGTCACGTCCCTCCACAACGATGGCTTCTTTAATTTTCATTTTTATCATCTTCGTTCTCTTTCTGTATATCGTCCGGCAGGATAAATAAAAGCTCATTGGCCTTCACCAGTTTTAAGTCCCTGCGAGCAAGCCTTTCTATATACTGTGCGGAGTTGATGTTTTCATATTGTGCCATGAGTTCCTCTTTAGTATTGAGCAGTTCCTGTTTTCTGGCCTCTGCCTCCTCACGCTCCTGATTAAGTCTTATTATCTTAATTCCCGACATTGCAAAATATGCTATGACCAATATAATCAAAGCAGCTGCAATAATGCCGGTAACTCCTGTAACCTTTTTCTTTTCTTTTGCTTTAAAAGTGCTTACCTCGCCTTTTTTCTTCGTCATTGTCTGCCTCCGTTAGCGTAAGTATACCACAAAAAAACTTCTTCCACAACCAAAGACCTATTAGAAGAGAACCTATACCCGTTACTGTAATCTTGCCATTATCGCAGTAATAAAAGAATTCACTTATCATCACTCCAATCAGGACAAACAATATTATCTCCATAACAGTTCTGCCAAACTGTCCGTAACCTCTTACTGATGCGCAGCTTTTAAAAAGTTCAGCCAGAAGTCCTGCCGCCATGCCGCATCCGGTCATTACTATAAAAATAGTAAGCTCGCTTTTAATCAGCCCGCTCATTTTCCCTGTCTTGCAGTCAGTCTTTTCAATAAACCGCTCTTCTCCTTGAAGGTTCTGTCCGTATATGCTATTGAACTGATTCGTCCCGTCACAACTAGCATTCCCTCCTGGAGGTCAAGCTTTTCTATGTTAAGTTTTTCTCCTGTTATTTCAATGCCGCCTTCTTTTAGATTTGCCCAAAGGGTTTCCTCGTCAAAAGCGTCAACATCGGCCACCTGACTTAGTACCAGTTTTTCCCTGTTTTCAATGGTTATATAGTGATTATCCATGGCATGAATTCCTCCTGTTAAACCGTTAAGTACCAGTTTAATATATGAGAAAGGAGCAGGCCTTATACCTGCCCCTTCGCCTTTTCATTTATACATAGTATGACGGATTAACATTTGCACCATTTATGAATATCTCAAAATGACAGTGAGGGCCCGTGCTTCGTCCCGTGCTGCCCACAGCTGCAATATGCTGTCCTTTGTATACCTTGGTTCCGGCAGATACAAAGAGCCTGCTGCAGTGAGCATAGAGCGTCTTCTTATTGGCTCCGTGGTCGATAACAATTGTGTATCCGTATGCTCCTGACCAGCCTGCCGATGTAACTGTACCTCCATCGGCTGCGTATATCGGAGTACCCGTAGGAGCTGCGTAGTCTAAACCATAGTGCATTCTGCCCCAGCGCATTCCATAGCCTGCATAAACACCTACATTAACAGGTCTCATGAAGGTTCCGGTTCCCTTCTTTGCCGGAACCGCTTTGGTTCCCTTGACAACAATCTTATTAACCGGTTTCTTAATGGTTTCAACTGACAGGTCTTCTCTATCTACAGTTACCCCGTTGTGTTTGGTAAGTCTGGCGGTTACTCTGGCTTTACCCTTCTTTCCTGCCTGGGTTACAACTGTTTCACCTTTGTAATATTTACTTGATTCCTTGGTTACTGTCTTGTAATCTATGGCCTCTGCAAATACAGAAACTTCTACTGTTTCAACTGTAATCAGAGGGATTTCCTGCTGCGTAACAAATTTATCTCCCACATGGAGAGTCATTGTATCCTTTATCTTAGGATTCATCTTCTTAAGTTCCTGCAGATTTACACCAAGCTTATCGCATATTCCGTAAAGTGTATCACCTGATTTTACAGTGTAAGTTACCTTTTGCTGTCCGCCGCTTTTTATCTTCTTCAAAGCTGCCGACTTACTGCTTACGTTTGCAAGTGTTGTATTGTACGGCTCAATTTTAACATCCTCTGCAAATCCTACATATTCGTATTTTGCATCGCTGTCCTTAGTGTACATTGCTTTAATGGAGTCAAGCACGTCTTGTGCAATTTTTTCACTTTCAACCGTTGCTATTCTTTCTCCATCAACTACAATTGCAAATGCCTGAGCTTGAATATCGCCCATATAAGTGAAACGTCTAAGGACCGTATCTGCATCATCGATGTCCTTTCCGTATGAAATAACCGGTTTAAATGTTATATCCGTTTCAGGATCGATGACGATACTGGAGCCATACTCCAGTGAAAGTTCTTCACTGACCATTTCCAGAATTTCCAGCACGTCCCTCTGCTCCTTAACAATTCCGAGGGTTCTTCCGTTATACGCATATTCGTAGTCAACTGCAGATGCAAAAACTGCTACCGCTCCTACACCCACAATCAGAATTATCATGAAGTCTCTGATAATAACCCGCCGGTACTGTGCCAGATCCATGAGCAGATCGTGATATTTCCTCATTATGAGCACAGCGGTTTTCTTTACAAACCATTCCACAAGTTCTGCGCTCTTGTCGTACCATCTGATCAGAGCTGCGCCCACATCGGTTGCGCCTTCTAATCCATCGAGAGCAATTTCTCCAATTTCCTCACAAATATCTTTAAGGAATGGTATTACCTTATCGTCGAGGAAATCAGCAACCTTGTCAAGTCCTCTGTCCGTCGCATACACTATCTTTGCACCGACTTCCCAGAGGAATTCCATTGGTATTTTAGGATTCCCTATCTTTTTTCCTTTTGCCATATTTCTGCCTCTCCTATTCTCTCCTTAGCGCATGCGCACCGTTTTCCATTTTCATCAATACCGGTATCGCCGCATTTATCGCAGGAATATTTGATATCTGTATAGTCTACAGTAAAATTATTCTCTGTCATAAGCACTGCTCTTTCTTCCTCCAGCAGGCCCATCAGTCGTCTCGTTTCTTCCATCTGATCCCTGGTCATGCCCGTAAGCACTCCCCTGGAAAGCTTGCTTCCCAAAGCCTTAAGCTCTTCGTCCACTTCAGCAATCCTTGGAACTGCCTCGTAAACCTCTTCTTTTCTTTTTTCTGCCGCCTCATGTGCCTCACGGCGCAAATGCTCGTAATATTTATTCAAAACAGCCTGAGTAACTGTTATATTCTGATTAACATCTCTTCCTTGTTCCTGTGCCTCCTGCGCCCAGTTTTCCAGTACCTTGTTAACATATCTTAAGCTTGGGCTGGCCATTGAAATAGTCTTATCGCATGCCGCCAGTATTCTCTCTGCACCGAATCCGAGTTCATCAATCCACCGGCTGATCATCTTTCGCTCTGCCTCTGTAGCATTTCGATTAAGCCCCAGAGAATTAAGCACTCTCTTATATAGTCTCTGCCTTTCATCCAGGTTCTTAATATATTCTCTTATTTCATCCTCCTGTGCCAGTCCCTTGCTGTTCCACTCAAGGACAACCTTACCTACATATTTCACATTGGCCTTGCCCCGCTGGCAGCAGTAATCAAAAGCCAGTCTCACAAGAGCAGAAGTAGCACCATGCTGATTAATCCAGGATGCAATTTCGCCATTTTCCTGTGAAGAAAGAGGTCTGCCCATGATTATTTCCACATCATCAAAAAGCTTCTTCAGCTCCTGATTTTGTAAAGGCCCGGAAATTTCCCCTCTGCTGCTTTCCGCTGTGGATACATTGCCGTACATTCTTTCACGCAGATTTATATATTCAACATCAAAATCCAGAAGTCCCGTACCTGCTTCCCCAGCCTTATTATATCCTTTTGCCGGCAGTTTTTTTATTACGCCCATCTGCTCCCAGTAGTTCCACGCATCGCAGAGCGTATTTTCAGAAAGTCCAAGCTGTGCGGCCATAGCCTGGTGGGTCATCTCTGTTCCCAGCTGGGCATATAAAAGCCCGTAAAGGTAAACCTTCACGTATTCTCCCGGGGCTCCGGGCAGATATTCATTTATGAACATATTCTCAACATCGGTTGTTAAAAGGTAAAAATCCCTTATTTTTCCTCTGTTAAAATTCATTGGCTCCTCCTAAAGGGCTTTATCGCTGAATTTAGTGTAACGTGAAACCCATGTCAGTTCCACCTTATCAGTCGGTCCGCTTCTGTGCTTGGCAATGTTCACTTCACATACGCCCGGCTTGTCCGTATTTTCGTTATAATAATCGTCTCTGTAAAGGAAAATTACTATGTCCGCATCCTGCTCGATTGATCCTGACTCTCTCAGGTCCGACAGAATAGGTCTGTGGTCCTGTCTCTGCTCAGGAGCTCTTGAGAGCTGTGAGAGCACGATAACCGGGCAGTCCATTTCCCTTGCCAGAAGCTTCAGGTTTCTGGAAATAGTACTTATTTCCTGCTGGCGGTTATCCGTCTTTCCCTGCAGGCTCATCAGCTGAAGGTAGTCGATAACTACAAGATCAAGACCTTGCTCGGCCTTAAGCCTTCTGCACTTGTTTCTCATTTCCATTAAGGAAATGCCAGGTGTGTCGTCTATTACTATCTTGGTATTGTTTAACTCATCCAGTGCCATGGTAATGCGGTCCCAGTCCTTCCGGTCCAGGTCGCCCTGTTTAAGTTTCTGCATCTCAACTCTTGCCTGCATGGCAAGCAGTCTCTGTCCCAGCTGCTCCTTGGACATTTCCAGGCTGAAAATAATCACCGAGGAGCCTGCCTTCACCGCACTCTGCTGCGCTATATTCAGAGCAAAAGCGGTTTTTCCCATGGCAGGGCGCGCGGCAACAATAATCAGGTCAGAACGCTGCAGGCCGCTGGTCTTTTCATCAATATCCTTAAAGCCTGTAGGTATTCCAACTATCTTATCTTTATTTTGTGCTGCTGCATCTATTATCTTTATATTTGTAAGAAGTACATCCTGAATTTTGGCGTAGTCGTTTTTCTGCCTTTTCTGCGCTATTTTGAATATGCCGCTTTCAGCATAATCCAGAATTTCACCGGCTGCCATCTTTGCGTCATAGCCCTTTTCAGTTATGTCCTCTGAGGTCTTTATCATCTGACGGAGAGTAGCTTTTTCGGCTACAATTTTGGCATATTCAACTGCATTGGCAGTAGAAGGCACCTCAGATGTCAGAGTGGCTATGTACGCTCTGCCGCCTGCCATGTCAAGGGATTTTCTCTTTTTAAGCTCCTCGCAGACAGTAAGCATATCTACGGCTGTGTTATCCTTATATAGCTCCCAGATTGCTCTGAATATTTCCTTGTGACTTTCGTTATAAAAGTCATCTGCAGTAACTTCTTCCAAAACTTCTGAAAGTACATCTTTATTGAGCATTACCGCTCCAAGGACAGATCTTTCTGCCTCCTCGTTATGTGGAGGGATTCTCTCTATCATGTCTGATTTCTCCTCGTATTATTTGTGGCTGACGATTATTCAGCAGTAACAGTCACTTTAAGCTTTGCCATTACCTCCGGGTAAAGCTTGATATCTACTGTCATTTCTCCTGTCTGCTTAATCGGATTATCCAGCAGAATCTTCTTTTTATCAACTGTAAGCTTTTTCTGATCAGCCAGCGCATCGGCAATATCCTTGGAAGTGATAGAACCGAAGATTCTGCCGCCTTCTCCGGCCTTGGTTTTAATAGTAACGGATGCTGCATTTATCTTCTCTGCCAGAGCCTGTGCTGCTGCCTTTTCTTCTGCCTTTTTTTCTGCAGCGATGGCTTTCTGTTTTTCAAGATTTCTTACATTGCCTTCGGTTGCCTCCTTGGCATATCCCTTAGGGATGAGCATGTTTCTTGCATATCCGTCGCTTACTTTTACTATATCTCCGGCTTTGCCGGTTCCCTTTACATCTCTGTTCAAAATTACAATCATTGTTTATTGACCTCCAGTATACTCTTTATTTTGTTTACAGTTTCGTCTATGGAAGTATCCACCTGAGCTGCCGCCGTGGTCAAATGTCCGCCGCCGCCAAACTTTTCCATAATTACCTGTACATTTATTTCTCCCAGCGATCTTGCGCTGATTACTGTCTTCATCTCATTATTCCGCCCTACTACAAAGGATGCTTTTACGCCTTTTATAGTAAGCAGCTGGTCCGCCACCTGAGCACAGATCAGCTGTGCATCAGGCATAACCTGTTCGCAGGTTGTAATGGCAATGCCTCCCTCATATATCTCTGCAGTAGACATAGCCGTCGCCTTAAGTCGGATATTATAGAAATCTTCCTGGAAAAATCTCTTGACTTCAGTAGGATCCGCGCCTTGTCTTCTCAGCCATGCCGCAGCTTCAAACGTACGCACTCCGGTTTTAACAGCAAATCCGTTGGTATCAACTGTCATTCCCGCAAGCAGTGCCTCCGCTTCCAGCTTGAGCAGCACCTTTTTAGTGGTCATGTACTGCAGAATCTCTGCTACCAGCTCCGATGTGGAGGATGCATAGGATTCCATGTATGCCAGCACCGGATTTTCGATAAATTCCTCTACCTTCCGATGATGGTCTATAACTACTATCTTTTCGCAGATATTAAGAAGCTCCCTGCACTGCACCATACTTGGTCTGTGGGTATCCACCACTATGAGCAGATCCTCAGGTTCCGCCATTGATATGGCCTTTTCAGAGCTTATGAATTTATAGTTTTCGCTTTCTCTTGCCTGCCTGAAAATGGCTTGAAGAGAATCGTTAAAATCATCAATTACTATAAAAGGCTCTTTTTCTGAAAGGCTGCAAAGTCTCATAATTCCAAGTGCTGCACCGAAACTATCCATGTCAGGATATCTGTGCCCCATGACGAAAATTTTTCCGGCCTGCTCTATGAGCTGCTTAAGGGCATGACCCACTATTCTTGACTTTCCCTTGTTGCTCTTCTCTACAGTCTGCAGCTTACCGCCGTAGTACTCTATCTTAATGTTTCGCTTTACTACAGCCTGATCTCCTCCTCGTCCCAGTGCCAGATCCAGTGCCGCATTGGCATATTCCTCTGTCTGAGTCATGGATTTTCCGCCTACACCTACGCCCATGCTGAGGCTGGCAGGAAAATCTGCGCCTGTTTCAAGATTCCTTACTTCATCAAGGAGATCGAATTTGCCGGCAACGAGTCTGTCGAGATACTGCTGTTCAAACCATACAACATAACTGCTGCTCTTTACCCTGCTGACAGAAGCGTTTATTCGGGCTGCCCATTTTCTGATTATTTTATCTATTTCGCTGGAAAGCCCCAGCTTCGGTGCTGCGCCGCTGCTGTCAATGAGCTGGTCATAATTATCCACCTGAATCTTGGCAACACAAGGCTTTTCGCTATTGTATCTTTCCTTGAGTTCCTCCATTCCGGTTACATCATTAAAGATTATACCCAGATCTGAGTCGGGTTCCTCTCCCATCAGATAAGCCACCAGTCTGAAAACCTTTTCATTTCGTTTCAGCAGCGGATGAGTATCATCTGCTGCAGCAGCATAAAGCTCCGCTGTTTTTATTCCCGTAAGAGTGAAGATGTCTGCATCTACAATAGCATCATATATAAAAACATCCCCGATATGATCGTTGGCATCTATGATCTTACCCTGATTGTTTATTACGCAAAGAGGAAGAGGAATACATGAATTTGTATTTATTACCTTCTTTTTCTCTGACATTTTTATCTCCTCATTTTTAAACACACCTATAGCAGTCTATCCTACGATTATAACACAAATATGTGTTTTTTTCATCTACAAGATGTAGTGCTTTTTTCACAGTTTTTCAGCTTTTCTCCACATTTATTTCACGAAAGAAAAAGCCCCTGTAAAGGGGCGGAATCATTAAACTATATTGTAGTAAACAAGTGCATAAATCAAGGCTATATTTACTATAATTGACATTGGGATTAAAATTTGGAATTTAATCTTCCTTGTTTTATGATGAAATATAAGTGCTCCTGCAGTTATTCCTAAGGCTCCCATAATAAAGCTGCTTAGAATAAGAGTCTTCTCGCTTATGCGCTGTTTATTTTTCTTGGCTTTTGCTTTATCTATTCCCATCATGGCAAAGGTGATCAGATTCCACAAACCCATAAGGAGAATCAAAAGTTTCATGTGAAACATCCCCCTTTACTTGAGTGTTTTCAACAGTTCTATCAATCTGTCAAGCTCATCTCGGCTAAAGAATTCAATCTCAATTTTGCCTTTTTTGCCGTTCTGATTTATGGTTACTCTCGTACCTAATGCTTCCTTAAGTTCTGCCTCTACTCTTGCTACATCCGGATTTTTTGTCCTCGCAGCAGGTTTTCTCTTTTTTCCTTTCCCATCCTCAGAAACCAGTTTTTCTGTCTCTCTTACGGAAAGTCCCTCTTTTATAATTCTTTCGCAAAGAGCCTTTCGAACATCCTCATCTTCCACCGTTACAAGTGTTCTGCCATGAGCTGCCGAAAGTCTGCCCTCAGCCATTTCTTCTTTTATATATTCCGGAAGCTTTAGAAGTCTGAGAGAATTGGCGATATAAGGTCTGCTCTTACCTACACTCTTCGAGATCTGCTCTTGTGTCATACCGAAGGTTACTATCATCTGATTAAGGCCTTCAGCTTCTTCAACCGGGTTCAGATCCTCGCGCTGCATGTTTTCAATTATAGCGATAAGCATATTCTGTTCATCGCTTAATTCTCTGATAAGGCATGGAACCTTTGCAAGCTCCGCCTTTCTTGCAGCTCTCCATCTTCTTTCTCCGGCAACTATTTCATAGCTTTTACCTTTTTTTCTTACAACGATAGGCTGAATTATACCGTGCTCTTTTATTGACTTGGAAAGCTCCTCTATTTTCTCTTCACTAAAGGTCTTCCTCGGCTGGTTGGCATTAGGCATTATATCATGGATATTAATATACTGCACTGCATCTCCACTTTGCTCTTCTGTCCTGACCTGTGTGTCCTGTTTCTTTTCTTCCTTCAACGGGTCGCTTACAGGGACAGCATCTGCAAACAGAGCATCAAGTCCTCTTCCCAGCCCGCCTTTTTTAGCCGCTGCCATACTAGTTCTCCTCCAGATCTAAAAATTCCTCAGCAAAATCCATATATGCTTCTGCTCCTTTTGACTTTGGATCATACTCAGTTATTGGCATTCCGAAGCTTGGAGCCTCCGCCAGTCTTACATTTCTCGGAATAACAGTTGCGTACACTTTGCCGCCGAAATATTTCTTTACTTCCTGCACTACCTGTACCGATAAATTGGTTCTGCCGTCGAACATACTTAATATTACTCCCTGGATTTCAAGTTTAGGGTTCAGGCTTTTCTTTACCAGTTCAATTGTACTCACCAGCTGACTTACACCCTCCAAAGCATAGAATTCGCACTGAATAGGAATCAGTACGCTATCAACCGCTGTTAGAGAATTTATGGTCAAAAGCCCCAATGAAGGCGGACAATCTATAAATATGTAATCGTAGTTGTCTTTTACCTTATCCAGACCTTTTTTTAATGTGCTTTCTCTGCCTTCAATTTCTACAAGCTCAACCTCCGCTCCTGCCAGATCAACACTGGCCGGAATCAGATCAAGATTTTTTACGTTTGTTTTTATAATTGCCTTTCTAGGGTCGTAGTTCTTGTCAATCAGAATATTATAAACTGTATTTTTCAGGTTTCTCTTTGATACACCTATACCACTGGTTGTATTACCCTGTGGGTCAATATCGAGAATCAAAACCTTTTTGCCCTTCAGGGCCAGACAGGCAGCCAGATTTATATTCGTTGTGGTTTTTCCTACTCCACCCTTTTGATTAAATATTGCTATTGCTTTTCCCACAATGATTTTCCTCCCTCTCGGCAATGCCGTTATATCATCACGGGTTATTATATCATACTTTAGCATAAAATAATAGATGTTTCACGTGAAACATCTATCATTTTTTGGAATGATTATTTTAACTTCGAGGAATTCTCCCATATCATTTTCGATAAATTTGGCATTCTTCTCTACATCCTTAACTTGATTAAATGCTTTTTTTATCGTGTTAAGATAAATCTTATAGCTTATGTAATTTATCTTGCGCCGGCTTCTTTCGGCCTTCTCCTTGCTGGTCAGGATGTCATCAATCAGCTTTTCTGTCTGCTTAACGTTCAGACTGTTTGCTGTAACTCTTTCTATGACCTTCTTTCTATCATCCTGAGCGCTAAGCTTTAATAGTGCTCTGGCATGTCTCTCTGTCAGCCCGTTTTGTATAATAGCATCCTGTATATCATCAGGAAGAGAAAGTATTCTTATTTTGTTAGAAATTGTTGACTGCTGCTTGCTGACCCTCTTTGCAATCTCCCCCTGAGTCAGTTCAAAGTCTTCCATAAGCTTTTTATATGCCCTGGCTTCCTCCAGAAAATTGAGGTTTTCTCTCTGAACATTTTCAACCAATGCAATTAAAGCCGCTTCTCTGTCCTGAAGCTCCTTGACTATTGCCGGAACGGTTTTAAGCCCAGCAAGGCACGCAGCTCTCAACCTTCGTTCTCCTGCCACCAGAATAAATCTTCTGCCTTCAGCTCGCTTCACAATAAGAGGCTGCAATACTCCATATTCGGCGATTGACTTGGTTAATTCTTCCAGTTCGCTATCCTTAAAAATTTTTCTCGGCTGTTCAGGGTTAGCGGTTATCATTGAAACAGGAATCTGTACAACTTTCATGTTATCACCCCTTTCTGGGGAAATAATAACATTTCCTGAGATCTATATGCAAACTTTCGTACACTAAAAAACCCCTAAGTACGCTATTTTAGGGGTTCTTTCGCCGGTGTTCCCGCTTTTCTCGGAAATTTCGACGGAGTATTTTTTACTTTTTTTATGACCACTACCTTATGATCTATGCCAAATTCCTTAAGATTGCCATCCCGGATTTCCTCCACATGGCCTCCCAGCAGTGAAAGTGCGTGAGCGGCATCGATGACTTCATTTTCAGCATCAGGTCCCTTATATGCCAGCAGGAATCCTCCTAATTTTATAAAAGGCAGACAGTACTCGGCAAGCACGGCCATATTTGCCACAGCTCTGGAGGCGCAAAGATCATACTGTTCACGGTGTGCCTTATTCTTTGCAAGTTCTTCTGCTCTGGCATGAATTGTGGTTACATTTGCAATACCGGCCTCCCGGCAGAGCTCATCAATAATTTTAAGTCTCTTGTTCAGTGAATCCATGAGTATGAATTCTTTTTCAGGAGATACGATGGCAAGAGGAACTCCGGGAAAGCCCGCTCCGGTACCTACATCAATTATCTTGCCCGCATCTTCATACTCCGGATAATCTGTGCATATTATCGAGTCTATAAAGTGTTTTACAACAAATTCCTGTGGATCTGTTATGGTGGTAAGATTTACCTTTTCATTCCAGTCCAATACGCCCAGCATGTAGGAGTTAAATTTTTCCAGTATAACATCACTACATTCCAAATTCATCGATTCCAGGGCTTTCTTTAAAGGATTCATGTCTACCATATTAATTTCCTCTTTTTTTCTTTTCCAAATAAACCAGCAGCACATTGATATCTGCAGGAGAAACCCCCGAAATTCTGGACGCCTGCCCTACGGAAGCCGGCTTTATCTGATTCAGCTTCTGAGCAGCTTCAAGGCGTAAACCTTCAATTTCAGAGTAATTAAGTTCCTCTGACAAACGACGGTTTTCCAGCTTTTTAAATCTGGCTATCTGCTGCAGCTGTTTTTGAATATATCCTTCATACTTTATCTGTACCTCCAGTTGAGTCACTTCATGGTATGAAAGTCCGGGTCTGGTTTCATCATCAATCTCGGCAAGATCTTCGTATGTAATCTGTGGCCGTTTAAGGAGCTCTGCGAATGAAACTCTTCCACTTACAGGTGACGTTCCGTGAGCTTGGAGAAAAGCATTCACCTCTGACGGTGAAACAGTCTTTTCTGTAAGACGAACCATTTCCTTTTCTACAGATTCTTTTTTATCCAGATACTTCTTATATCTGGTTTCATCAGCAAGACCGATTTCATAGGATTTCTCTGTAAGCCGCTGATCTGCGTTATCCTGACGAAGCACAAGACGGTATTCGGCCCTTGAAGTCATGATACGATAAGGTTCATTAGTACCTTTAGTCACTAAATCGTCGATTAGAACGCCAATATAAGCCTCGTCTCTTCCAAGAATGAAAGGATTTTTTCCGGAAATCTTCAGTGCTGCATTAATTCCGGCCATGAGACCCTGAGCAGCAGCCTCTTCATATCCGGAACTTCCATTAAATTGTCCCGCACAGAAAAGGTTCTCAATTGTTCTGTACTCCAGATTCAGCTTTAAATCCTGAGGATCTATGCAGTCATACTCGATTGCATAAGCAGGGCGTACTATCCTTATATTTTCAAGTCCGGCAATGGTTTTATAAAACGCAAGCTGTACATCTTCAGGAAGACTTGAACTCATACCCTGAATATACATCTCATCAGTATCAAGACCTTCAGGCTCAACGAACAGCTGATGTCTCTTCTTATCTGCAAAGCGATTAACCTTATCCTCTATGGATGGACAATATCTAGGTCCTATACCTTCAATCTGTCCGCCGAACAAAGCTGATCTATGAAAATTTTCTCTGATAACTCTGTGAGTTTCTTCATTTGTATAGGTGAGCCAGCAAAGTGCTTTGTTATCACCTATGTTATCATTCATAAAGGAGAAAGGTACAATTTTCTCATCGCCTCTCTGCTCTTCCATTTTAGAATAGTCAAGACTGCTGCCGAGACACCTTGCCGGAGTTCCCGTCTTAAAGCGTCGCAGCTTCATGCCGTGTTTCTTAAGATTTTCTGCAAGTTCATTGGAAGGTGCCAGACCGTTGGGACCGCTGGCAAATGCACTGTCTCCAATAAAAATCTTTCCGGCCAAAAAAGTACCTGTTGCTAGAATTACAGCCTTTGCCTTATACCATGTATGGGTCTTGGTCACAACTCCGCATACTTTTCCATCTTCAACTATTATATCAGTAACCTCACCTTGTCTCATATCAAGGTTTGGTGTATTTTCTATAGTTCTCTTCATTTCGATGTGATATTTATTCTTATCAGCCTGGGCACGGAGAGAATGAACAGCAGGACCTTTGGCGGTATTGAGCATCTTGCTCTGGATAAAAGTCTTGTCGATATTTTTTCCCATTTCTCCGCCAAGAGCATCGATTTCTCTTACCAGATGTCCCTTGCCCGTTCCGCCGATTGACGGATTGCAAGGCATCATAGCAACAGCCTCAAGATTTATAGAAAACATCAGGGTTTTCTTCCCCATACGTGCCGAGGCCAGGGCAGCTTCACATCCTGCGTGGCCTGCACCGACTACTATCACATCATATTCGCCCATTAAAATATGTTCCATTTTTTCTTCCTTTTCTATACTTCTACTTTCCCAGACAGAATCTGGCGAAAACTTCATTTATAATATCCTCATTTACTGCTTCGCCGATTATTTCTCCAAGGAGTTCATAAGCTCTGCTTGCATCGATTTCAAGAAATTCCAAAGCTTCACCAGCTTCTGCCATAGATGCGGCATCCCCAAGTGCAGTCGATGCTTCCTCCAAAAGTGCCTTGTGGCGCACATTGGTAACCATCATGCTGTCATTCTGTTTAACCTGACCGCCGTAAACGAGATTTTCAATTTCGTCTTCTATAATATTTATTCCCTGATCCTTAGCCACAGCAGCCTCTATAAAAACTGCGCCCGGAAGCTTTTCTTCTATTTTATCACGCTCCAGCTTTGATTCAAGGTCTGTTTTATTTATTATAACGATGACCTTTCTGTCACCGATATATTCTATTATTTCTCTGTCCTCATCATCAAGAGGGCTGCCGTTGTCAACCATAAAGATTACCAGGTCAGCCTTGTTAAAGGACTCCTTACTCTTCTCTATACCGATTTTTTCGATTACATCATCGGTGTGACGGATACCTGCCGTATCTGTCAGCTTGACAGGAATGTTTCTGATGGTAAGGGCTTCTTCTATAGTGTCACGGGTAGTTCCGGGAATTTCAGTTACTATTGCTCTGGTTTCTCTTAAAAGAGCATTCATAAGTGATGATTTACCTACATTAGGCTTGCCGATGATTGCAATGTTAAGACCTTCTCTTAGTATTCGTCCCGTGTCTGCTGTAGCAAGCAAACTGTCCACTTTTGCTTTGACGTTTTCGAGTCCCGAAATAAGATTTTCATAAGTAATAACTTCTATATCCTCATCAGGATAATCTATATTAACTGTAACATTTACAAGAATGTCTACAAGGTCTGCTCTTATTTCTTTAATTTTTTTAGAAAAACTGCCTTCCAATTGGCTCAGTGCCACATCGAAAGTCTTATCCGATTTCGCTCTTATTAAATCTATGACGGCCTCTGCCTGGGAAAGATCAAGTCTTCCATTAAGAAAAGCTCTCTTGGTGAACTCACCCGGTTCAGCCAGTCTTGCTCCGTTTTTCAATACAAGAGCAATGATTTTACGAAGGGATACGATGCTTCCATGGCATTGAATTTCAACTACATCCTCCGCAGTATATGAATGAGGAGCTTTCATGTATACAGCCATTACTTCATCAATTTTTTCACCGGTGAAGTTATCTTCCACAAAACCATAAGTAAGCTTTCTGTTTTCTACCGGCTGTTTTTTTACACTGCAAAAAACCTTGTTCAATATTTCCAAGGCATTTTCACCGCTTATTCTTATTATGCCTATTCCTCCCTCGCCCATGGCAGTTGCCACAGCGGCAATGGTATCATCGTACATAAAACTCTCCTTTAAAACAATCATAGCCCGTCGAAACTGACGGGCTACTAAAATAAAACTACTTCAATTCAATTATAACCCTTCTGTATGGATCTTGACCCTCGCTTCTTGTAGTAACCTGAGGGTGGTTTTGAAGAGTTGCATGAATTACCTTTCTTTCGTAAGGGTTCATTGGCTCAAGCTTAATGCTTCTCTTTGTTCTGGCAACCTTGCCTGCAAGTCTTAAAGCAAGTTTTTCCAGAGTCTTTTCTCTCTTTGCTCTGTAGTTTTCAGCATCAACAACTACTCTGGTGTAGTTCTGATTTTCCTTGTTTACTACAAGGCTTGTGAGATATTGAATAGCATCGAGAGTCTGTCCTCTCTTGCCGATAATTGTTCCTGAATCTTTTCCCTGGATATCAATGTAAAGGGAATCTGCTCCTGTCTTTGCAGTGATATCAAGAGTAAGTCCCATTTCTTTAGTAACCTCTTCGAGGAACTTTAAGGCTACATGGTCTTCACAAACAGTCAGCTCTTCGTCAGGAATCTTCTCGATTACAGGTGCAATCGGTTCTCTTTCCTTTTTATTATGCTTTTTGTTTGATCTTTCTTTTTTATTTCTTGGTGCTTCTGTTCTTTCAGTTTTTTCAGTATTTTCACTCTTTACCTTTTCAGGCTGTACCTGCTGCGGCTTTTCCTTCTTTTCAGGTACTGGAGCAGGTTCAGGTTTAGCAGGTTTTTTCTTTTCTACTCTTACTAAAGCTAATTTGGAACCTATTCCGAAAAATCCGCGGGAAGGCTCTTCAAGAACAGTAACATCAACTTCATCTATGGTGAGTTTAAGATCAGCAAGTGCAAGCTGCACCGCTGTATCTACATCCGTTCCCCATTTCTCAGAAAAATCCATATAATTTTTTCCTCCAATGTTTTATGCTCTTGCTTTCTTTTTAGATGCCTTAGCTCTCTTTTCTGCGCTTTCCTTTCTCATCTTTGCGAATCTCATATTATAGAAAATCTGGATGAGCTGGCTTCCGAACCAGTAAATTGCAAGACCTGCAGGGTAACTTCTCGCCATCCAAAGAATCATGATAGGGAAGAAATACTTCATAATACTGTTCATCATCTTTGTCTGCTGAGCGTTTGCACCTGCTGTAGCGTTCTGCGACATCAAAGTTGCAATAAATGTTGCAACAGCGGCCATAATCGGAAGAATCCACTTGTCCGGCTGTGCAAGGTCCTGAATCCAAAGGAAAGGTTCATGGATTGCAAATAGCATACTATCTGAATCAATATATGCCATAGGATTTCTAAGCAGAGCAAACAGACCCATGATTACGATCATCTGAACTACCATTGGAAGACAGCCGCCGTACATGCTTACGCCCTCTTCCTTATATAACTCAGTCATCTTTTCGTTCATGAGTTCTCTATCCTTGGCATATTTCTGCTGTATTTCCTGAATCTTTGGCTGTACCTCAGTCATCTTCATAGTTGACTTGATAGATTTAGCGTACACAGGATAAAGGCAAAGCTTTACAATTACAGTTACAATTATTAAAGCGATACCATAGCTTCCTATGAGTTCATAGAGCCAGGAAAGCAGAAAACCTAATGGTTTTGCTAATATTCCCATTAATTTCCTCCATTATTTTAAAGGATCATACCCGCCTTCATGCCACGGGTGACACTTTAAAATTCTTCTAATTCCTAAGTAACTACCTTTAAAAACTCCGTACTTCTCCAGTGCCTGTATGAAATATGTGGAGCAGGTAGGATAAAACCGGCAGGTAGGCGGAAATAAAGGAGAAATAAACTTCTGATAAAATCTTATGATTAAAATAAGCAGTTTTTTCATTATTTCTTTAGTACTCCGGTTCTTCTGAAGGCGGAAATAAGAGATTTTTCCACCTCGCTGCATTTTTTGCCGTCGATAGTGTTTCTGGCTATAATTATAAAATCGTAACCGCATGGAAGTCCGTCCTGAATATGCCTGTAGCTTTCACGCATAAGACGTCTTGCTCTGTTTCTCTTAACACTATTTCCGACTTTTTTACTCGCTAAAAAGCCTGTCCTATTGTAGGGAAGATTATTTTTACGGTAAAAGAGCACCACAAATCTATCCCCCACTGATTTTCCCTTATTATAAATTGAGGAAAAATCACTTTTTTTTCTTAAAACATTTTTTTTAAGCATGATTTTTTAGCTTTCTTAAGCATGAGAAAAAATTAAGCAGTGAGTTTCTTTCTGCCTCTTGCTCTTCTTCTCTTTAAAACGTTTCTGCCATTCTTAGTTGACATTCTCTTTCTGAAGCCGTGCTCCTTCATTCTCTGTCTCTTTTTTGGCTGATAAGTCATTTTCATAGTGCGAAGTCTCCTTTCTGAATTGTTTTATTGTGCCGATCTAAATTCCAATAGGCACATACGCTCAAGTATTATACTTTAAAAATAGCGGTTTGTCAATGTTTTTGGAATTTCTGATAACTTTATGATAACTTTATCCTAAGCCTGTGGATAACTCTGCGGAAATGTTTATTTTCATTATTTTAAGATAATCCACATTTTCTTCTTGCCTGTGGATAACTTTTTATATAAAATAGAGTAACAGATAAAAAATAAAAGAGGAAAAATTTATGACAAGCTACGAAAAGATTTGGGACAGCGTTCTTGAAATAATTAAAGAAAATACTACCCCAATCAGTTTTGAAACATGGTTCAAACCATTAAAAATCAGAAAAATAGACAACAGCCTTAATATAGTATATATTGAGGTTAATTCGGACAAGGGTAAAGACTTTATAATTTCAACAATAAAAAACAGATACCTTACATATCTTCAGAATGCATTTAAAACAGTTCTTAATGATGAGTATCGTGTAGTTTTAAAGGATTCTGATACTTACGATGAAGAAGAGGAAAAAAATAATCCGGTTAAAGTTACACCTCCTAAAAAGGGATTGAATAAACAGAAAATATTCAATCCGAAGTTTAATTTTGATAATTTCGTAGTGGGAGGAAGCAATAAGTATGCTCATGCAGCAGCGCTGGCAGTAGCTGAATCTCCTTCTGAAGCTTATAATCCTCTTTTTATATACGGAGGATCAGGTTTAGGAAAGACTCATCTGATGCATGCCATCGGAATATATCTTTTAGAAAAAAATCCGAATCTCAATGTTCTTTATGTATCATCTGAAATGTTTACAAATGAACTTATAAGAGCTTTGGGAGCTGTCTCTTATACACATCTGACGCTGCCGACGATATGCAGTG
>CALZOZ010000003.1 GCA_945828095.1 uncultured Clostridia bacterium | reverse complement strand
AGCCTGCCCTCAGTCAGTCTGTAAAACGGCTTGAAAGTGAGATAGGTGCAGAGCTGTTCTCCCGTCGCGGCCGCCATATTTTTTTAAACGATGCCGGCAGAGTTATGGTAAAAGAAATTACGCCTCTGCTCAGTGCTCTTGACGGTCTTCCCGAAAAGATTGCCGAAGCAGCCGGCGTAATGAATCGTACAGTTAAAGTCAGTGTTATGTCGGCCTCCCGTCTTGTCACCGACATCATCATCGCATATAAGGAGCTTCACCCCGATGTAAACTTTCTCTTCCGTCAGGAGCAGACTGATTCAGTAAGTGGTTCCGATTGGGATGTACGCATTTCTACGGGAGTTCCCGGAAAACTTGCAGAAGGCGAAGTCGCAGCATTGAACGAAGAAATATTTCTGGCCGTTCCCAATGTCTGGGATCACATCGAAAGAAACAGCCGCAGCGTAAATCTCAGAGACTTCGGAGAGTCCCCATTTATCAGCTTTTCCGGTGCCTTGCCTTTCAGCCGGCTTTGTGAAAATTTCTGCCGTATGGCGGATATTTCCCCCGAAATAATCTTCAAAAGCGATAATCCCGCATCAGTACGTGATCTAATAGGGGCCGGCCTTGGAGTAGCTTTTTGGCCTGCCTATTCATGGGGCAGACTGACATCAGACAAAGTCCGCCTGCTTCACATAAACGATATAGTCTGCAGGCGTACAATTGTACTATCCAAAAACCCGGATATAACAATCGGCAGCCCGCAGGACGACTTCTACCGTTTTATACTGGAGTACACCGGAACTATATCTTAAGTTTCCCTTCAAATGGCCTGTTCTTTTCCACCCGGCCCTTCTGTGCATCAAGCTTGGCACGTATTTCTTCGGATACGGCTGTGACCTCTGTGTAGAACTCTCTGGCCGACATGCGGCGAGCCCCATCTCCCAATGCTGCCATCTGCACCGGCCTGTCAGATGTGACTACTGCCACATCGTATTTGCGTCCCATTTCATATATGGTCTTCTCAATGAAGCGGTCGGCTGTTTCCGCTTCCTTGGTGTAGACAACCTTTATTTCTCCGTAATCCACCTTGGTTCCCGGATTTCCTGCCACCTTGTAGCCGTCAAAAACCACCACCATGCCCATTTTCTTGTATCCCTGATAGTTGCCTAAAATGTCCAGAAAAGCTTCTCTTGCGGAATCCAGATTTACGGCCGCAAGTTCTTTAAGCTCCTCCCACGCAAATATAACATTATAGCCATCGATTATCAGGAAAGGCTGTCCTTTGCCCATTTCATGTTTCCAGTTAGGCTGAGGAAAGTTTTCGGGTCCGTCAATTCTTCTGTGGCGGGTGCCCTTACTCATGGCGTCTCTGCGCAGAGCCTCGTCCCTTTTGCTCTTGCCATAGGTTCTTTCAAATATAGCCTGAAGTTCTTTCTCTCCCGCCGCAGAAAGCTGTCCCCTGCTGCCCTCTCTGCCTCCGGCTGTGGCTAAAGCGCCTCCTGAAGCGGCTACCCGGTTACCTTTCCTGATGCAGCGGCCGTCCTCTATAATATATCCGCTATCCACATGAGCCATGTTGTCAACCTGCTGCCAGTCTACATATACAGCGGCTCCATGATCACAAAATACCGAACCCGTAGGGTTTTCTATGTCTTCCTCCGGTCTGTATCCTTTTTCTGCTATGATTTCAGCCTCATTATGGCACGGTCTGAAACCGCATAATGCCGCTTCAAATCTGCCCTCACCGCGTGTGTATGCACTTACCTCTCTCTGATAGCCTCTCAGCGTAGATACCGGCCCCTCTCCTGTGATTACTGACATATTTATAGTCTGATCTACCTCCGGAAGGCTGCAGGAAGCACCCAGCCTCTGCATATCTGACATGGCCCTGCCCGTGTTTTCCTGTGGTATTTTCAGAGTAAATGTATAGAAAGGTTCCAGCAGCACGCTTTCTGCCTTTCTCAATCCCTGACGTATTGCCCTGTAGGTGGCTTGCCTGAAGTCTCCTCCCTCTGTGTGCTTCAGATGGGCTCTGCCTGCCAGAATGGTTATCTTCATATCAGTAATTTCACTGCCTGTTAGAACCCCCGGATGAACTCTTTCCATCAGATGTGTCATTATGAGGCGCTGCCAGTTTCTATCCAGCTTGTCCTCACTGCAAAGGCTGTCAAAGACCAGTCCGCTTCCCTCCGGCAATGGTTCCATGAGAAGCTGCACCTCTGCATAATGGCGCAAAGGCTCAAAATGTCCTATTCCTATTACAGGCTGGGCTATGGTCTCTTTATATATGATACTGCCCTCGCCGAAATCAATGTTTTCGTCGAATCTTTCTTTTATCTGGTTTTTTAAGATTTCCTGCTCCAGCTCTCCCATAACCTGAACATGAATCTCCTTTAGCTCTTCCTTCCAGATTACATGAAGAGTAGGGTTCTCTTCCTCCAGCTGGCGGAGTTTTGCCAGCAGAAGTACCGGGTCAGTGTCAGGCTCAGTGATAAGTCTGGCGGTTATGGCCGGCATAATCGTTATCTTTCTGGCGTCCTGTGCCGCTTCCTTTCCCAGTCCCTGTCCTGCATAGGTTCTCGTCAGACCCGTCACCGCACAGATGGTTCCTGCTGCAGCTTCTCCTGCCATAGTAAAGCTGCCTCCTGAATACAGTCTTATCTGCTCGGCTTTTTCTTTTATTACAGTGCCAGACTCCAAATCGCCTTTCACCTGAATATGCCCGCAGTCGATGAGCATCTTGCTTTTCAGGCTGCCTCCGGTTATCTTCATATGGGTCAGTCTGTTTCCCTGCTTGTCCCTGCTTATTTTATATACTCTGGCGCCGAATTCTTCGTCGTATTCTTTTGGCTGCGTATATCTGGCAAAACCATCAAGAAATTCCTTTACGCCTTCCATCTTAAGTGCAGAGCCAAAGTACACCGGGAATATCAGTCTTTCCTCGATAGCATGGGCGAGACTTTGGTCGCTCAGACTGCTGTCAGTCAGATATTCCTCCATAAGGTTCTCACTTGCCATAGCAGCTTCGTCTTCATTCAAGCTTCCGTCTGCCTTTGCCTCCACAAACCCGTCACCAAAGGCCTCAGTAAGTTCTCTCACTATAGCTTCTCTGTCAGTTCCCGGTCTGTCCATCTTGTTTACAAATACAAACACCGGCATTCCACAATCTGCCAGCAGTTTCCAAAGGGTTCTGGTGTGTGACTGCACTCCGTCGGTACCGCTTACTACCAATATTGCATAATCCAGGACCTGCAGAGTTCTCTCCATTTCAGCACTGAAATCTGCATGCCCCGGGGTGTCCAGCAAAGTAACTTCCTTTTCGCCCAGCACAAAACGAGCCTCTTTGGAAAAAACAGTTATGCCTCGACTTCTCTCGATTTCACTGCTGTCCAAAAAAGCATCCTTATGATCTACTCTTCCCAGTTTCCTGATGGAACCGGTCAGGTACAATATGGCCTCAGATAAAGTTGTCTTGCCCGCATCCACATGGGCCAAAATCCCCGTAGTCAGGGGCACCGGTCTGTTTTCGTTCTTCATACTGTCTATTATAAATAAAAAACATCAAAAAACCAACCCACTTTTTATCCCATCGCCTGCACGATGGCAAAACAGGGCTGGTTTTTGATACCTCATTTTCAAAAGTAAACGTATAGTTTCTATTTGCAATGGTTCTCGGCTTCGGCTGGTTTACTTTTTTCTATGGCCAACGTATTGTGTGGGTTCTCAACCTTCAAAAGTAAACCAGAAAATTAAATTTTCATCATTAGGCCATATTCAGGTTTACTTTTTGTCCAATGGCAATTCCTCTAACAAACGTCACATGAAAAAAGTAAACCTCAAAAAATTTTTTCCAATGCTTTTCAGTTTTTTAGGTTTATAATTCCAGAATCTTATCAGCCAGGCGCTCTGCATCCTCGGCACTGTGGGTGATTAGAATCACAGTTTTTCCTGTTGTCACACGCTCCCACATTCTGTCAACGATCCTGTCCTTCAGAGCATCGTCCAGTCCGCGGAAAGGCTCATCCAGTATCATCAGCGGTGCATCAGCCGCAAAGGTTCTTGCAAGTGCTGCCCTGTGCCGCTGACCTCCCGACAGTTCTGCAGGAAGCTTCCAAAGCTCCGTTCCGATTTCAAGCTGGTCTGCCAGTTCCTTGATTCCTTCAGAGTCTCCGCCGCCTATGGCAATATTGTCATAAATATTGAGCCACGGCAGCAGTCTGTCCTCCTGAAACAGGAAAGCAGTGCGGCCTGTACGCGAGCCATCCCTGGCTTCCAAAGTCCCAATGAATACTTTCCCAGAGTCAGCATTTTCAAGCCCGGCGATGATTCTTGCAAGAGTAGTTTTGCCCTGACCGGAAGGTCCCATTATGGCTGTAACCTTGCCGGCCTCAAAAATCAGGTCAACATCGTCTAATACCGATTTGGTCTCAAATGTCTTAGCGAGATGCTCTACAGTTACCGTATTTACCGCTGCCGGACATGGAGCCTCTAGTTTCTCCGTTTTGGCAGTTCTGTCGCTGCTGCGTCTTTTAATTTTGCTGCCCTCATAGCCTTTCCATTCAATGTGCCTTAGTCCTGAATTTATCACCTTTTCAAAGGCCATGCTCATAACCACTATTACAAAAATATACGCAAAGAGATTAGCTGTCTCCAGATAGTACTTGGCATTTATCATCTCATATCCCAGCGAATACTTAGGTATGGAAAGCACCTCCGCAGCCACAACGGCCTTCCAGCTGAGACCTGCAGTAAGGCTGATTGCCGCCTTCATCTGCGGCAATAACCCCGGTGCATAAATGTACTTTGTTCTTTCCAACCCGGTGAGCCCGTAAACACTTCCCACCTCGAGGTACTCAGAAGGCATGGCATCAAGGCCCTCCAGGATATTGGTATATACGATAGGAAAGCACATAAAAAAGCAGACTATTACCGCTACCCAGTCAGATTGGGCAAGGAGAATCACATAAATAATAATGGCCATAACAGGAACGGCCTTAAAGAAACCTACAGGCAGAGATAAAATGCTTCTGGCGGTATCACTTTTATATGAAAGGGCCGCTGCGGGAATGCCTGCAGCAAAAGAAAGCGCCATTGCAATAATGCACCGCGCCGCCGTCCATCCTATGTCCATGTAAAATTTTTTCGTTCTGATCAACCCGCCCAAGGCCAGAAGCGCATCGGCAGGGCCGGGCAGCAGAAGCTCACTTGCCGTAAGCCACGCTGCTGCCTGCCATATCGCCAGCCAGAACAGGCATGTAATAATCTTGCTGTTTACCTTATTCCGCATTCTTATTCCGTATATTTATTCTTTATATTTATCCCACATAATATAAATCGTCTCCCGGCAGCTTTCCGCCTACTGCCTGAGGATTCATTTCAAACAGAGTCTGATTGAATGTCTTGAGGATTTCTGCACCCTCTGAAGCCTTGTCACCTGCATAGAGTACAATGTGGCAGTTTGGAATTGCAGCCTCTGCAATCTCAGCTTTTCCGATAAATCCCTTCTCCACAATGAGCTGTGAAGCTTCTGCCGGACTTCCGTTTACGAAGTCAACCGAGCTCTTAAGATCGTTCAAAAGCACCTTAAGGTCATCGCCTTTTTCCTCGACGAAGGCTTTGCGTGCAACCAGCACTCCCATTGGAAGTTCCTGTCCTGTAGCATCTTTCCAAAGAGTATTCATGTCAAATACTTCAGCAACCCCTTCCTTACCTGCAGCCAAAGCTGTAGAAACAAATGGCTCCGGAACCATGGCAATAGTTCCTTCCTGGCTGAGGAGCTTTGTGTTCACCTCTGCATGATTAGCAAGCCATTCCACCTGCACGTCTTCATAAAGCTTAAGTCCTGCAGCCTCAACAACCTTCTGGAGCACATATTCAGGTGTGCCGCCCTGACCGCTGGCAACAACAGTCTGTCCCTTAAGCTGGGAAGCGTCTGTAATATCAACATTGTTTCCAAGGATATGGAGCACACCGAGAGCTATCGGGCTCACTGCCACCACCTGTCCCTCTGTCTTATTGTAGAGCACAGCAGCCATATTTGACGGAAGAGCCGCAACATCCACCTCACCCTTTATGAGCTTGGCTGTAACATCTGTCGGACTCTGATATGTCTCAACCGCGTATTTATCGGTCATATCCATAAGCTGCACCATTCCCATGCCCGTAGGGCCGTTAAGAGCAGCAACATTTACAATCTCGCTCACTGTTTCAGGCACATCGCTGTCACCGCCGCCGCAGCCTGCCAGCATGGCGGAAGCCATCAGCATAACCAGAGCCAGTACTACAATTTTTTTAAATTTTCCATTTGACTTTTTCATTTCAGTTCACCTCTTGTCAGCTTTTTTATTTTCTGGAATATACTGTTTTAGTGCTGACCCCTGCCAGGGCTCCCAGTTTCCCGGAAAGGGCGCTGACGGCATCCATAGGTCCGTCCATAGCCACGCTTATGATGGAAATGTTCTTTTTAGGGTAGGGAACACCCATGCGCCCTATAATATACTGTCTGTATTGGTGAAGCAAAGCATTTATCGCCTCAACAGATTCAACGTTTTCCACAATTACGCTTATAACAGCCACTCTGGTTTCTGCCATCTTATCGTCCTCCAACAAAAAACGGTGCCGGCAAAAAATACCGACACCTATCCACAAATGCTCATATTAATAACAAATGTTTCCTTAGCCTTTCCCCTCAGAAAACCTTCGGGCGTCAGTACCGTCAAAACAAATATTTCACTATACCCATTTTATGCCTCTTTGGAGACATTTTCAATCACTTTTTCACTGTTTTCCCCGTCTTTGTCCGAATTTTTTATCTGCGGCATTATATGATTCGCATCAGTCAGGAAAATGTATATCATCAGGAAAGCGATTGCAAAAAGTCCAAGGGTTTCTACCCAAAGGCCTCTGCTGAAAGTAACCGCCGCTACACCCATGATTCCGCTCACACTATACAGCATCAGCGTTGCTCTTCTCTGGCCGTATCCAAGATGCATCAGTCTGTGATGAAGATGCCCCTTGTCCGCTTCCATGATAGGCCTCTTGTTGACCATTCTCCTGAAAATAGCAAAAGCAGTATCGAAGATAGGCACGCCAAGCACCAGTACAGGAATGATTACTGCCACAATTGTTGCACTTTTTACAGGACCCAGAATTGACAGGGTGGAAAGCATGAATCCCAGATACAAAGAACCTCCGTCGCCCATAAAAATCTTTGCCGGGTAGAAGTTAAACGGAAGGAATCCAAGAGCTCCTCCTGCCAGAGCCAGCATAGCTGCACAGGCAAGGTACATTCCGTGAATATATGCAACATAAGCGATACAAAGGGATGCAATAGCCGAAGTTCCCGCTGCCAGGCCGTCAAGTCCGTCGATGAGATTCACCGTGTTGGTAATGCCCACTATCCAGATGATGGTTACAATAAAGCATACTGCCGCACCCAGCTCACTCTTTCCTTCTCCAAAGAAGTTTGAAATGAACTCGATTCTCACATCGTACATATACATTACTATGGCGATTACCATCTGTCCCAGGAATTTCACTTTTGCGGGCAGATTCTTAAGGTCATCTATTACACCCAGAATGTAAATCAGCACGCCGCCGATAACAATGCCCGGAACCCTCGGGTCCCCATGCATAAAAATCAGCATGGATGCAGTCGTTCCAATGAAAATTGCCATTCCGCCAAACCGCGGCATAGACTTGGTATGCATTCTCCGGCCGTCCTTAGGAACGTCCATAGCTCCGATCTTGGGAGCAATTTTTATAGCAAGGGGCGTTGTCGCCAGTGAAAGTACAAAGGCAACTGCAAATACAGCCCATAAAATGTCGTACATTTTTATTCTCCTATTTTTTCTACTTCAAGGCCTGCTTCCTTGAGTATGTCCAGGGAAAGATCATCAGGATAACCTTCCTTGACCACTATACGGTTTATACCCGCATTGATAATCATCTTTGCACAGATCACGCAAGGCTGATGAGTTATGTAGATTGTTCCTCCCTCTATGGCATGTCCCATAGCTGCCGCCTGTATTATAGCATTCTGTTCAGCATGAAGAGCCATACAAAGTTCGTGTCTTTCACCGGAAGGCACGTTCAGCCTCTGTCTCAGACATCCCCCTCTGTCCTCACAGTGCTTTATTCCTCTTGGTGCACCGTTGTAACCTGTCGCAATTGCATGCTTATCCTTAACTATAACCGCACCTACATTTCTTCTCATGCAGGTGGATCTTTTGGCTGTCAGTTCAGCCATCTCCATGAAATACTCATCCCAGCTCGGTCTGTTCATCTTTTTCTCCAATCTCTTGCTAAATGCCTTTGCCGATAACTAATAATAAACCTCAACCAGATACAGGCCCTCTGCCGGTGCAGTATGCCCCGCCTTCTGCCTGTCTTTGCTTTCAATTATCTTTCTTACATCCTCCGGCCTCTTTTTTCCCAGGCCGACCTCCGTCAGTGTTCCGACTATTATTCTTACCATATTGTACAGAAATCCATCGCCGGATACCTCTATTATAACATTTTTATTTTCTCTCCGTATGATGAGACTGTGAACAGTTCTCACCGTAGTTTCCTTTTCCTGGCCGCCTGCAGCCTGAAAGCACTTAAAATCGTGAGTGCCTTCAATATAAGCCGCCGCCTCCGTCATAGCTTGAAGGTCCAGTGGCTGCCGTACCTGATAGCAGTAATTTCTTTGGAAAATATCCACATCCGGGCAGTTTCTGATAATGTAACGGTACATCTTGCCTCGGCTTGAAAATCTGGCATGAAAGTCGTCCGGCATTTCCTCTGCGGCAATGATGCGCACATCGCCCACACCCCGCTGTGAGTTCATTCCTCCAGCCAGCAGATTGTTTACAGCAAGCATCAGTCTGTCCGTAGGAATTCCGAAATCGCCCTTAAACGAAGCTCTCTGCCCCAGTGCGTGTACTCCTGCGTCCGTTCTGCTTGTCCCGTTTACAGCAATGGGCACTCCGCATACCCTGGTAAGAACTCTCTCCAGCTCGCCCTGCACGGTGCGTACTTCCGGCTGTCTTTGCCAGCCGTGAAACCCGCTGCCATCATATTCGATTGTCATCAAAATATTTCTTTCCATTATTTTCTCGGCAGTTCTATCTGTTTGTTTTCCTTCGACTGTCTGTAGAGAGTAAACTTGCGGCCGATTGCCTGCACGAATTCGGCTCCAAGTCCCGGTGCCAGTTCATTGGCTACAGCTTTGGCATCAAGTTCTGCACCCTCCTGGATTTTTACCTTTACCAGTTCTCTGGCTTCCAGACACTGGTCTATTTCCTTTATCACATTTTCAGTCACTCCGGCCTTTCCGATGTAAACCGTCGGATCGATATTATGCGCCAGACTGCGAAGATAGCTTCTCTGTTTGCTCGTTATCATTTTTTCTCTCTTTCTTTTTTTGATAATTCCTTATTTGAAATAGAATTTGATATATTTATTGACATTTGATAATATTTTCCCAACAAAGGATTACTGCTTTTCGTGGCAGCTGCCCGTCGGCGTTGTACAATTTGACCTGAAACGAAGTTTTGTACAACATAACACCCACATCAGCCTTCAACTATTGGCTGAAAAGTGGTGAATGTTGTACTTTTTTTGGATTTGCAGAATTTTTACAACATAAAACTAAAAAACGTTGTAAAAATAACTCAACCACCCGGATTTGTACAACATGACGCCTGTAAGACGGTCACCAAAAGCTTTGGGAAAGGTGCGATGTTGTAAAAATACCGGCTTTTTTGATTTTTGTACAACATCGGCCATTGATTTTGACCGGTGCCCATGCTTTCCTTATAATTTCTCAAGCGTTATGTACATCAGCATCACCCCCCTCTCTTTGGGAGTGACTGAGCCGCCAGCGGCAACCCTATGGTGCAAAGCCCAAAGGGCTAGTTGCCTATCTTATTTGAATGTTCTGTAGCAAGGTGTCTGATTCTTTGCACTTCCTGCATAAATTACATCTCCGCATGCATCGGTTATTTCGATGAGAGCCTTATAGTAATACTTTGTACCCTTCTTACCGGAAGTGTTCTTGTATGTTGAATACTTAGATTCCTTCATCAGCACATAACCTGATGTCTTCTTTGTGGAACGGTAATACTTATATGTTACATTGTAACCCAGGTCTTTAATAGCCTTGAGGTCTCCGGAAGAAACCTTTGCGGTTATCTTTGTTCCCTTTATGAGTTTTGCAGAGGATACCTTTATTTTTACATCTTTGGCAAGAGCTTTAGCCGCAGTATCATCATACTCGATGATATTCCATTCATGTTTTTGCTTCCAATGAGAATCGTACTCATCATACGCATTATGGAATTCCTTTAGGAACATCTCCTTATTTGCACCCTTTGGAATGTACACATTGATTTTTCCGCCGTAATTAAACCATGCAGTATAATTATTGTGCTCCACGAGCTTTGGAGGAAACGTGCCCTCAAATTTAATATTTAATGCCCTAAATGGTCTGCTTGCATGCATTTCTTTTACGCTGTCTGGAATGACTACACCAAGAAGATTTGCGCAGTCGCAGAAAGCTTCTTCGCCGATTTTTTCTACTTTGTTTAAGTTCAGCTTTTCAAGTTTTGTGCAGCCTCTGAAAGCCTGACACTTAATTTCCTTAACACTGTCCGGCAGGGATACTTCTTTAATCTTTGTGCAGTAAGCAAAAGCACCTTCACCGATGTCCTTAACTGTATTTGCAATTTCAATTTTTTCTATGCTCTTCATACGAGCAAACGCCCAGTCACCGACATGGGTAATGCCGTCACAAATTTTTACCTTTTTAACATCGTTTGCGTGGTTCTGCCAAGGATAGCGAACTGCGCTTTTGTACACATAGGCTTTATATGCATCATCAAATGTGTAATCTCCCATTGCGCCATTTCCGTAAATCATCAGAGTTCCTGATGATGCAACGAACTGCCAATTCACTCTCTTTTCTGAGTCACTCGGTTCATCTGATGGTACATTTAGTTTAACGGTAATAACTTTATAATCATTCTTTTTATCGGTTGGATAAATTTTTATCTTAGCTGTTCCTTCGTTATCGGTAATACGCGTGATAAACAGTTGTATTGAGTCGCCACCCCAACAGTCACTCCACTCTGCATCGATAAGGTTTTGCCCCTCTACAATATCATAAGAGATTGTATCGTTTCCGGTATATGTCACATGCACGACCTGTTTTTTGGTTGACGAAAAAGTAACTTCTGATTGGTCCAAAGCTACCTGACTTCCTGTTTCATCAGCAGTCTCCACAGCCGCAAAAGCCGCAGTACTGCTCATACATAGTACACAAATAAGAATCAGTAATAAACACAGTGATAATTTCTTTTTCATTTTTCCCTCAATAATAAATTTTTAAATTGTTTAAAGCTGTATTATTATATTGTAACTCATTTTATGCAAAATGACTAGATAAATTATTGCCGCCGCTGAAATGTATGGAACCATCGGTCTCTCGTCACTGAGCTTTGCACCCCTCTTAATCATTAGCCAGATAAAATGTCCCGCACTGAGGAATGTTGAAATCACAAAAACCGAAATTATCCCATCAGTCCCAAGTGACAGACCCAAAGCAGCAAAAAGTTTGATATCTGCACCGCCTACGGCCGGTTTTTTATATATCAGCCGGCCCACAACGGCAATAAGGGCAAGAACCCCAAAGCCAATTGCAGCACCTCTGATGCAGTCCAAAACTCCAAATGCATGGTGTGGTATAAAACCCAATCCTGTAATGACCAGCAGCATAATCAGCTGATCCGGAACTATCATATATTTTATGTCGGCAATAGACATCTCCAGCAGCAGCCAGATTGCAATCAGAGCGGGAATGGCATACAGAGGATTCTGCAGTCCCATAGTTATTCCTGCTGCAATAAAAAAGCCGGTAAACACGTATTTCCAAGGAGTGCTTTTCACTCTCTGGCAAGTAGGATGCAGCAGTTCCTCTGAAGGCTCCTGTCCGTAGTCACACAGCCACTTTCCCGGCATCTTATTAAAGAAATATACCGCCCCGTTTCCGAGAAGCACTCCAATACCTATGGCCGCCGCACATATTATCAACGTAACCATAAGCTGCTTTTCCATGACCGCCTCACCCCTTTCGTCTGCATGCATTCCTGCAGTCAGCTTATCATATGTATTTTACCATACCATACAAAAAATGTACAATTCTTCTTTTACTCTTTTGGTTGAGGTTTTTCATTTTGTTAGATATAATGAGACTTGTTGAAATAACACAGGAGGAACAACAAAATGGAATTAATAAAGTTTGACATAATCGGGCTGATGCTGAATCCGTTCATTCTCATGTTCGTAACAGTTGGTCTTGGTCTTCTCTTCGGTAAGATCAAGTTCGGCAAATTCAGCTTCGGTTCCTCAGGTGCCTTATTCGTAGGACTGGCGGTAGGCTGGGCCGTTTACGGCTTTGCACAGAAAATCTACAATTCGGGTGATGCTGCAGCTGCAGGCATGAAAGCAGCCACTCAGATAATGGAAGGCAACGGCGGAAAGGTTGTAAACAACTATTTCTTTTCTGCAGCGCTTATCATCTTCGTTGCCACGGTAGGACTTCTGGCTGCAAAGGATTTAGGCATAGTTCTCAAGAAATACGGTGCCAAGTTCGTAGTTTTGGGCATTGTCATCACCATGGTTGGCGCAGGTGCCACATATGCATGTACAGCCTTCATAAAGGGAACTAATCCTTATGCGGTAATAGGTGTGTATACCGGTGCCATGACAAGCTCCCCGGGACTGGCTTCAGCCCTTGAAACCTCAGAAAACAGAGCTGCTGAAATGGCAGACGATTTCAATGAACTTTCCGACAAGGAAAAGGAAGTGGTACTTTCTGTCCTTCAGCTTGACGAAAAGTATGACGGCATGACCATAGAAAATACTACTGAGCTCACTGAAGACCAGAAGCAGGCCTTCGTCAATCAGGCTGCAGGTCAGGTAGGAATTGGCTCAGCAGTTGCCTATCCTTTCGGAGTAATCATAGTAATACTTGCAGTAAACTTCTTAAATGTAATATTTAAGTTTGATGTTGAGGAAGAAAAGAAAAAATACAAGCTGGAAATGGAGGCTGCCAGAAGCGTAAGCGGAGTAAGGCAGGTTCCTACAACTGACTTTAATCTGATTTCATTGGCGATTGTCTGCCTTGTAGGATACCTCCTCGGCTCAATCAAAATCTATATGGGACCTTTGGGATATGTAAGTCTTGAGTCCACAGGCGGCGTACTTATCGGTTCACTTGTGCTGGGCTACATTGGCAAGATCGGTCCTATCTCATTCAGAATGGACCCAAAAGTGCTGGCAATACTCAGAGAATTCGGACTTTCCTTCTTCCTTGCCATAGTAGGACTGAACTATGGATATGGAGCTATAGATGCCATAACCAGCGCAGGCCTGGTTCTTGCACTGGAAAGCCTTGTAGTTGGAGCCATCGCCATTATGGTTGGCTTCCTCCTCGGCCGTTATGTATTCAAGCTCAACTGGATTATCCTTTCCGGCGCACTCTGCGGCGGTATGACATCCACACCGGGACTTGGAGCGGCAACTGATGCGGTGGGAAGCGATGACCCGGGTGCAGGCTACGGAGCTACATATCCGTTTGCACTTTTCGGAATGGTAATTTTCACAATTGTTATTCTTAAACTGCCGCTGCTGTAGCCACATAAAAACATAAATGCCGAATTCATTATCCGCCCTTGGTTTCCTGCCTTGAGGCGGGTTTTTATTTTTTATGTACCCATTGGCCAGCTTCCTGCTCCCCGTTTATGCATTTTTTTCTCACCAACCGCTGCAGACCGCATAATAAAATCACCGATTAGAAAATCGATTAAATTGTGGTAAAAGTAAAAATCTGTCGAACTATGAGAATTCCCAAGATTTTACTGCAAGTCCCCCGAAAATGTTATATTTTTCTCCTCAAATTACATTTTAAGGAATCAACGTAGGCATTATTTTCTTGGCCGAATCAGGGAAAGAAAATCCGTTTTTCTGATTTCTATTTTATTTTCAACGTTCTCGGGTTTCGTGAAAAAAAAATGTATAAAATGCTACGCTAATTTATTTTATTTTAAGAAAAGCATTGGGATATGATAAAATATCTGTAACGAAACCCCATTCTGGGACACTAATTTACGAAGTACTTTGGAAGGAGGAAAGCATATGGGTCATACCGATTCAATGGATCAGATGTATCGAAAACATTCTCAGATGATTTATGCCTTCCTGCTGTCAAAATGCGGTGATGGTGTGCTGGCCGAAGAGCTTGCTCAGGAAACTTTTTATCAGGCCGTGAAATCCATTGACCGTTTTAAAGGTCAAAGCAGTGCATCAACATGGCTGTGCGGCATAGCAAACAATGTGTGGCTTACCTATCTGCGCAAGCAGAAACGCTCCGGTGAAATCTTTCCATCAGATGAAGATGAGGCATGCTTTGCATCATCTTCTGCCGAGTCACCGGAAGATAAGTTTATCAGGAAAGCTGACAATCTGACTCTTATGCAGGCTCTGCATGAGCTCAAAGAACCCATGCGGGAAGTTCTGTATCTCAGACTCATGGGTGACCTGTCTTTCAGAGAGATAGGCCAGATAATGGGCCAATCCGAAAACTGGGCCAGGGTAACCTTTTACCGCGGCAAAACCAAACTTTTAGAGGGGGTTAAAATAGATGAATAACACTAAAGCAAGAGAGATTCCGTGCGAAGTAGTTCAGGATCTGATTCCGCTCTACGCAGACAATCTCGTTTCTGAAAAAACCAGAGAAATAATCGATGAGCATGTGGCCCAATGTCCGTCCTGTTCTAAAGCTGTCAAGGATGCCAAGGAAAGTTTCGAAGATGATTTTATCTGTGAGTCTGTTGAATATGAAGGAAAATCTGTGGACTATCTCAGGAAAGTACGCACCAGCAGCCGCAAAAAGATTATTGCCGTTGTATGCATAACACTTTGTCTGGCACTTTTATTGGCCGGATTTAAGCTTTTCGTCTATGGCTCCCCTGACTACGGATATACCCTGTCCATATCCTCGGATTCACCCGGAGAATATCAGATTAAAGGAACCCTTACCGGCTCGGCAGCTGTATTCAGCCGCTATAAGGTTAAGGCTACAGAAGACGGAGGAGAAGAAGTTATAGTGTACAGCTGTCTCACATCACCTTTGAACAGGGCAGGCAGCTTCTCAATCGACTGCTCTGTCGATGCAAAATATCTGGATGTAAACGGTACGCGTATTATGGCCGATGGTAACATATACAATGCATCTCTGGCTCAGCAGTTATTCGACACGGCACATCCGTACATTGGCGATATGCCTGCCAACAACGATCTTGCTCTGGCTCTGGGCATCTCAAATACCACCGGTGCATATGCCAATAAACTTCACACCGAAAATGAGCCTTACGGCTGGCAGTTCGTCTTCAAAGAAACCGGCAATATCAAAAAACAGGAGGAGATTTCTCGCAAAATGGAGCTGTATGCCCCTGTGCTTCTGGCTCTTGTAGGCAACTGTGACGAAATAATGTGGTCCTTCGCCGACGATCCGGAAAACGCACCTGATGAGCCTGCATATAAGGTCACTTCCGAAGATGCAAGCAAGCTTCTCGGTGCTGATGTCAAGTCCTTCGCCGAAAGTCCGGAAAGGGTAATGGAACTGCTTTATGCATTAGGCCTTTAAGCATAAAAAGAATCCGGCTGTTATTACAAACCGGATTTTTTGTTACATTATTTCCTGCAGCACCTATTTTATTTCCAAGAGCTCTTAAGCCCTACGATTTCGTTGAACAGCAGGTTGTCCTCGCTGAACAGCTTCGGCTCTGCGATAAAGTAGCCGTGTCTGAAGAACTGGAAGCGTTCTCCGGCCTTTGCCTCAGTTATTGAAGGCTCAGCATAACAGGTTATTTCTCTCATCGTCTCAGGATTCATTGTCTTCTCGCCATTTTCATCTTCCAGCATAAGGTAGTCGAACTGACGAATCTTAACAGGTACAGCAGTAGCTGCATCTACGAAATGAATAGTTCCCTTTACCTTGCGGCCCTCAAATCCTGAGCCGGATCTGGTTTCAGGGTCATAGGTGCAGAGAAGCTCCTTGATGGAACCGTCCTCATTCTTCACAACCTCGTTGCATGTGATGAAGTAAGCACCCTTGAATCTTACCTCGTTGCCAGGGAACAGTCTGAAATATTTCTTTACAGGCACTTCCATAAAGTCTGCACCGTCAACCCAGAGCTCTCTTGAGAATGGAATCTGACGAGTTCCCATCTCAGGAACCTGAGGATTGTTTTCCACTTCGCAAAGCTCGCTCTGTCCTTCCGGATAGTTGGTAATTACAACCTTAATCGGATCGAAGACTACATTTCTTGTTTCAACCTTTTCCTTAAGGTCATCTCTTACGCAGTGCTCAAGCAGAGAGATGTCAACAGTACTGTTAGCCTTGGAAACACCGATCTTTTCACAGAAATCTCTTACTGCTTCAGGAGTATATCCCCTGCGGCGGATTCCTGCGATGGTCGGCATTCTAGGGTCATCCCAGCCGTCAACCACTCCGTCATCAACGAGAGCTTTAAGGTATCTCTTTGACATTACCGTGTTGGTCAGGTTAAGTCTTGCAAACTCTATCTGCTGCGGAGGCTGTGGCCACCAGCCCACTTCTCTGAGCACCCAGTCATAAAGAGGTCTGTGATCCTCGAATTCCAGTGTGCAGATGGAGTGAGTGATGCCTTCAATAGCATCCTCGATAGGGTGGGCAAAGTCATACATCGGATAGATGCACCACTTGTCACCGGTATTGTGGTGAGAAGCATGAGCAATACGATAGATGATAGGGTCTCTCATATTGATATTAGGCGATGCCATATCTATCTTGGCACGGAGAACCTTCTCACCGTCAGCATACTTGCCTGCCTTCATTTCTTCAAACAAAGCCAGATTTTCCTCAACAGTTCTGTTTCTGTAAGGGCTTTCCTTTCCAGGCTCCTTGAGTGTTCCTCTGTATTCTTTGATTTCTTCCGGTGTGAGGTCGCACACATAGGCCTTGCCTTTTTTAATCAGCTCAACAGCTGCCTCGTACATCTTGTCAAAGTAGTCTGAGGCCCAGAGTCTCTTTTCCCACTGGAAGCCAAGCCATTTTACGTCCTCTTCGATGGAGCTTACATACTCCACGTCCTCCTTCACCGGGTTGGTGTCGTCATATCTTAAGTTACACTTGCCGCCGTATTTTGCCGCTGTGGAAAAGTTCAGGCATATGGACTTGGCATGTCCGATATGCAGATATCCGTTTGGCTCCGGCGGGAAACGGGTGTAAACCTTATCTCCATATTTTCGATTTTCCAGATCTTTTTCAATAATGCTGTGAATGAAATTGGTCTCTGCCATTACATTTTCCTCCGAATATACAATTAAACAATCTTAAAAGTTATTGTAACACTATTTTTCGTTCCTATCAAGGAATTTAGGGCCTTTCAGACGGCAAATTTTATCCTGGCAATTGGCACATCTTAAAATGGTGTTTGACCCCTCCCAGAATCTTTCCGGGTGCTTTATTATGGTTATCTCCCACCTTATGAGCAGCACCAGGCTGGTAAAGAAAAGGCTCCATGTAAAGAAGTTTCTTATGAACAGCATGGGCGTAAACATCATAAAGTATCCCCAGTTAAAAATGCGGCAGTTGACGCAGCATTTGTTTTTTATAATAAATGACTGGAAAGGGCACCAGATAACCACGCAGATCAGGTCACACACATAGTAAAAGGTGGAAAGCAGCAGAAGCTCACGTGGACCTATGATATCTGCAACATACAATATCCCGAAAACCGCATTAAAACTCATCCATACCAGAAGCACCCGCACAGCGGCCAGATTATTTGCCTGCACATACTCGTACATTTTTAAGCGGTCATAGTCTTCCGCTTCGTGGAAGTGAGTTTCAAAGCCTTTTCTGCTGCCCATGGTTATTCTTTTGTTTTCCGGGAAAAGCTGAGATATCATGCTGACCATAAAAATTGCCCATACAGCATATATCCAGGGTTTTTCCATGTAATCAGGCCTGAAAACGTACACGCCCAGTACCACTGCCAGAACAATGCATCGAAAAACCAGTTTTCCCACATATTCCTTAAACATGTCTATTTTTTTCATTTCAGCACTTCCTGAGCAAAGTGTACAGATGCCATGGCATCACGCACATATCTGTCGGCCTTTATCATTTGGGCATATCTTTCCGTCATAACGGCTCCCCCAACCATTACAGGACACTTCAGTCCTGCGCTGCGAAGTTTATCTATGGTCTCCTCCATAGCTCCCACAGTGGTTGTCATGAGGGCACTGAGACCTACAAGGTCAGCCCTTTCCTTCTGTACAGCTTCAACTATAGCCTCAGGAGTCACATCCTTTCCCAGATCGATTACCTTATAGCCGTAGTTTTCCAGCAGCACTTTAACAATATTCTTGCCTATATCGTGAACATCTCCCTTTACTGTAGCAATGACAATCCTGCCTTTTTCACCCGTTCCCGAGCCGCTTTGGGCCAGTTCATCCTTTATCACGGCAAAAGCAGCCTTTGCAGCTTCAGCACTCATAAGCAGCTGAGGCAGGAAGACCTTTCCCTGTTCAAATCCTTTACCCACCTTATCCAGAACGGGTATCAGGGTTTCGTTGATTATGGCCATCGGCTCTGTGGTTTTAATCATTTTTCTGCATGCGGAGCCTGCCGCATCCTTCATGCCACGTTCTACAGCTGTCTCAAGGGATAGCCCCTCCTGATCCGAAACAGTCTTTGGCTGAACGGCTGTAGCATGGTCATCCTTTGCAGCTGCAAATTTTTCTATATATTCTCCACAGTTTTCATCTTTTCCGGCCAGTGCCCTGAAAGAGTAATAGGATGTCATCATGGCCTTTGACTTAGGATTTATGATAGCACAGTCAAGACCCCTCTGCAGCGCCATGGTATAAAAGGTCGAGTTTACATTCTCCCGCTCCGGCAGTCCGAATGAAATATTTGAAACTCCTAGGCTTGTTTTAACACCCAGCTCACGCTTTACAAGTTCAAGAGCCTCAAGTGTTACCATGGCTGAACTGCTGTCAGCGCTGACTGCCATACAAAGCACATCAATTACAATGTCATCACGGGAAATTCCGTAACTTTCTGCAGTCTCCACTATCTTACGGGCAACCTGAAGTCTCCCCTGGGCAGTTTCCGGAATTCCATCCTCATCAAGGGTAAGACCTACGACCACGCCGCCATATTTTTTTACCATAGGAAAAATTGCTTCCATGGATTCTTTTTTACCGTTGACTGAGTTCACCATCGCCTTGCCGTTATAGTACCTCAAGGCTTTTTCCATGGCCGCCGTATTGGCACTGTCAATCTGAAGGGGCAGGTCGATAACACTCTGCAGCTCTCTCATGACCTTCAAGATGGTTTCCTCTTCGTTTATTTCAGGAAGGCCCACATTTACATCAAGAGCATGGGCTCCCGCTTCCTCCTGGGCAAAGCCCTCAGAAAGGATATAGTCTATATCGCCATCCCTTAGAGCCTGCTTGAAACGTGATTTACCTGTCGGATTAATTCTCTCACCGATAACCACATGCCCGTCGTCGAAGTCAATGCTGTGGCTGTAGGATGATATTCTGGTGAAATGCTTTTTTTCCATCGGCTTAGGTATAATATCTCCGCAGCGTTCCTTTATGAGTCTGATATACTCCGGCGTAGTGCCGCAGCAGCCGCCCATTAGCCAGATTCCGTCACCGGCCATAAGCTCCATCTGTTCTGCAAACTGCTCTGGTGTTATGTCATAAAAAGTCTTGCCATCCTCCTGCCTAGGGAGTCCCGCATTAGGATTTACCAGCACAGGGAGATTGGTCATCTCAAGCATCTGCTGAACCAGAGGGCGCATCTGGACAGGTCCCAGGCCGCAGTTGATACCTATGACATCTGCTCCCAGACCCTCCAGGAGTGTTACAACCGCGCCTACATCAGCTCCTGTAAGAAGCTTTCCCTTTTCATCAAAGGTCACGGTGACAAAAAGGGGCAGAGAGGTGTTCTCCTTTACAGCCAGTACCGCAGCCTTAAGCTCATAAGTATCGGACATGGTCTCTATAATTGCTAAATCCGCTCCGGCCTTTTCTCCGGAAAGAGCCATGTCTTTAAAGATATTGTAGGCTTCATCGAATTCCATGGTTCCAAGGGGCTTCAGGAGTTTTCCTGTGGACGAAATGTCCATAGCGGCATATGCCTTCCTTTGGCTTCCCTCTCCGCATACACGATTTATAGCCTCTTTGACCAGTCCTATTCCTGCGCTTATTACTTCATCGGATGTGTATCCGCTTCCCGAAAGCTTAACCTCCGAGGCTCCAAAGGTATTTGCTGTTATCACATCAGCTCCTGCCATAAGATATTGACAGTGCACATCGCAAACATCCTCAGGTCTTGTTATATTCCAGAGTTCTGTCATTTCGCCGGGGAGGCTTCCCTTTGCCTGAAGCATGGTGCCCAGTCCGCCGTCAAAAAACAGCATTTTCTTTCCAAGCTCGTTTAAAATACTCAATTTATCTTCTCCTTTTATGGGTCTTCATTTCCTTCTGTACAGGCAGTCTGTTTTTTCACAGCAGCTGCATCCAAGCTGCCTGCCGCAGCTTCCGCCTATTGGTATTACGGCAGTTACAGACTTTGATGGTATCATAATGCAGTTATCCGACAGGGTGAGCCCTATTCTGCGCTGGCAGTCCAGTATGCCGAAAAGCACATGCTGATACTCCAGAGCAAAATCTCCATATCCCGGTGAGAATCTGTCTCCCAGAGGTTCTCCCTCCGCCCGGAACTTTTCACTCAGTTCTCCCTGAATGGTATCGCAGTATTCTTCAATATATGCCGCTGCTGCCGCCTGCATAACTGCGCCCATAGCTATATTGCCTGCAGCCGCACGTTTGATGAGCATGTCGGCTTCCGCACCCAGTGTTGCCCCAAAGACAATCATTCTGGTGCATCCGGACATTACTCGCCCCAGGCTTTCCGAGATAAACTTTACAGTTTCTCCATTACGGTAAACCCCCGGCAGTTTTATGCCTTCTGCACCGGGAACTATTTCAATTATTTTATATACACTTTTCGGCCTGACTTTTTCTTGTAAAAGTGCTATAGCCTTGTCGACCATTTCCAAGGTCTTCTCATCAGGAATTTCAGAGCCGCATCCCAGATATCTGAGAGTCTCACTTCTGATTACATCTGTTCTCATGTTTTGAAAGGCTCCCCGCCGTTTACTTGCCTATGATATATGAAAGGTTGTTTCTTATGCTTTCTGCCACATCCGGTTTGTTCATGGTATATATATGGATTCCGTGGACGCCGTTGGCAATGAGGTCAATAATCTGATCCGTGGCATAGGCGATACCCGCCTGCTTCATGGCCTCCGGCTTATCACCGAATTTGTCTACAATTGCTTTAAATCTGGCCGGAAGGTATGTACCCGAAAGCTGGCAGATTCTCTCTATCTGCTTGCCGCTGGTCACCGGCATAATTCCGGCGATTACCGGTACTGTAATGCCCCTTTCCCTGATTCGATACAGGAAATTATATAGTACATTGTTATCAAAAAACATCTGAGTAGTGAGAAAATCCACTCCATTGTCTACTTTTTCCTTCAGGAAAGCAATATCATCATCCTTGTGCTCACACTCCACATGTCCTTCCGGATAGCATGCAGCCCCCACGCAAAAATCACCTTTGACCTTTATCTCCTTAACCAGATCTGAAGCAAATCTGTAGTCACGGGTCTTGGAGCCATCGAAGTCTGCAGGAATATCTCCTCTAAGAGCCAGAATATTTTCTATCCCGCATGCTTTCATTTCTCCTATGGCTCTGTCCACCTGATCCCGCGTAGACGAAATACATGTCAGGTGGGCAAGGGAAGTTACTCCCCTGTGGTTTTGCACATGATCCGCAATTTTAATAGTATTATGACCTGTTCCGCCGCCTGCTCCATAGGTTACGCTCATAAAGTCAGGATCAGACTCGCAAAGCCTGTCCACCGCAGCCAGTATAGGCTCAAAAGGCATGTCTTTTTTAGGAGGAAAGACTTCATAGGATACTGTGACTTCCTTGTTTTTTAATATTTCAGAAATTTTCATTTTGGATAAGGTCCTCCTTAATGATGTCTTCGAGCTTAAAGTCTATGACCTTTGCCAGGTCTCCTGTACCCAGCTCAATCTGAAAGCCTATGCGGCCTCCGCTGAAAAATATTGTATCATAATCTGCCGCTGTGCAGTGCACCGTGGTCTTAAAAAATTTCTTCATTCCTATAGGAGAGCATCCCCCGTGTATATACCCTGTAAGCGGAAGCAGCTCCTTGGATTTTATCATCTCGATTGATTTTTCACCTACTGCCCTGGCCGCCTTCTTAAGATCCAGCTCTGCCGAAACAGGCACCATGAAAACGTAGTGTTCACCGGTCTTTCCTACAGTCACCAGAGTCTTGAAGCAGCGCTCCGGGTCCTGTCCGAGAACCTCTGCAACCTCTGTTCCGCTTATGGCATCGGTGTCAGTATAGGTATGCTCCTTATATTGTATTTTAAGTGCATCGAGCCTGCGCATTGCGTTGGTCTTTTCTGCGTTCTTTCCTTTTCCCTTATCCTTTGCCACAGTTATTTTTCCCCTTCCTCGTTTCCGGAAAGAGCCTCCTGTAAATATATTTTTCTCACATAAAGCTGGCATGCAAAAGCATTACATGCATTCCAAAGAACTTGTCTTGGATCTCCCGGATTCTTCTCTTTTTCCATTGCAGTGCGGTTGAACGCACAAAGCACGGCCTCCTCCACATATTCGCAGAACTGGTTATATGCCTCACGCCGCTCTGAATGACCAAGGGACAGCTTTATCAGGTATGCGATTTCCTCAATGGTGTACACCGGTTTCAGAATAGCGATTACAAACAAAGAGGCGATGGCCAGCCTGTCATATCTGCGGTTCACCGGAGGCGGAAGGAAACGCAGCTTCACATAGTTATTCACCATGGTTCTGGTTATTACCTGCTTGCCGTCATGGCTCAAGAATGGTCCCAGCCACTCTTCTACAAGCAGCAGCACCTGATCAAGGTATTGTGGGACCGAAGGCAGTTCCTCCCATCTGGGTACTCTGAATTCGTCCAGTCCTTTGGTTTTCATAGCTCATTTCCTCCTTGAAGATATATACAACAAAAATACCACAACATCAGTGGGTTGTCAACTGTTGACAAGGTTGTTATAATATTGTATCATGGTTTTGATAACTAGATAGAAAGTTTATTAAAACTTATCCGTGCAAGAATAAGAAAATCAACAAGGAGAACATAAAATTGAAGAAAATAAGAGAACTCAAACAGATATATAATCCCGTATTTCACAGGGATTCCAGAGAACTGCTGGACTTTGGCGCAGCCAAATGGCCTGATGATGATGCTTTAATCGTAAAACATAAACAAGGCCGCGGTAAAGATCCCATCTACGAGCACATTACATATTACGGTTTCCGGCAAAGGGTCAATCACCTGGGCACCGCAATGCTGGCAAGGGGCTGGCAGGGAAATCGCATAGCTATCATCGGTAAAAACAGAGTGGAGTGGATGGAAAGCTACTTCGCCGTTCTCTGCGGCATAGGCATCTGCGTACCTCTGGACAAAGGCCTGCCTTACGAAGAACTGGAGTCATCTCTGGCAAGAAGCCGGGCAGATGTGCTCATCTTTGACCCTTCCCATCTCGATGATGTAAAGAAGCTCATGGAATCCGGAACCACCAGGGTTTCTGAATATATTTCCATGGAACCGCTGGAGGGATTCGCCGACATTCCTTCACTCAGAGAAGAGGGTCGTGCCATCATGGAACAGGGCAACAGTGACTATCTGAATCTTCCTATAGATTCAGAAGCTGTAACCATTCTGCTTTTCACCTCCGGCACCACATCCATGTCCAAGGCGGTTATGCTTTCACAGCAAAACATAACCTCTAATATATATGCCATCCAGAAGGTTGAGGACATTCGCCACGGCGACGTGAGCATGGCTTTTCTTACCACCACACCTTCGGCTCAACAGGCCAGTTTGTCATGCTTGCTGCAGGGGCTGTCACCACCTTCTGCGACGGTCTCAAGTACCTTCAGAACAACATAGTAGAATACAAGGTCACAGTATTTTTCTGCGTGCCTTTGCTCATAGAATCTATTTATAAGAAAATTATGGCCACCGTCAAGAAGCGCGGCATGGAGAAGAAGGTCGCCTTAGGAATCAGGCTTTCCCGATTTCTGCTTAAGTTTGGAATAGACATACGCAGAAAGATTTTTAAGGAAATTCTAGATCAGCTTGGAGGAGAAATACGCTTTGTGATCAGCGGGGCCTCAGCCATCGATCCTGAGGCGCTGCAGGGATTTATGGACTTCGGCATTACCACAGCGCAAGGCTACGGTCTCACCGAATCTTCGCCGGTTCTTGCAGCGGAAAACTTCAGAGAACATAAAGTCGGCTCAATCGGAAGACCCCTTCCTGGCATAGAGCTGGCCATAGATGACCCGGATGCTGATGGCGTAGGAGAGCTTATCGCCCGCGGTCCCAACATCATGGCCGGCTACTACGAAAACCCAGAGGATACGGCAGCCGCACTGGGTGATGGGTGGCTTCATACCGGCGACCTAGCATATACCGATGAGGATGGTTATGTGTTTATCTGCGGCCGTAAGAAAAACGTCATTGTTCTCAAAAACGGCAAGAATGTATATCCCGAAGAAATAGAACTTCTCATAAGCAATCTTCCTTACGTTGAAGAAAACTTCATATTCGGCCAGCCTCGCCACAACGACGGAGACCAGAACGACCTGGCTCTCTGTGCTAAAATCGTCTACAAGCCGGACTACATGAAAGAAAACTACGGAACAGAAGACGCTGCTCGAATCGAAGAAATCATCCGAGGCGATATAGATAAAATCAACGATACTCTGCCTGCCTACAAGCAGCTGCTCCGTCTTATCATAACGGACGAGCCAATGATTAAGACCACCACCGGCAAAGTTAAGAGATTTGAAGAAGTGAAAAAGCTGTAAACACAATAAAACCCGAGGAAGTATAAATTCAAAACTTTCTCGGGTTTTTCTTTTGTTTATTCCACGACTAACTGTCCGTCCTCACCCACAAGGGGTTCAAGTGCCGCTGTAACTGCTTTCACCGCTTGAGACCTTGCCTCGGTAAGAAGTCCCTTAGAAATTGCCTTTTCCTCTACAGACTTTTTCTGGTCAGCATAAAATGCCGTATAGTCCTCAACTGTAAACTGATTGAAAATGCTGGTCTTCTCATCAAATACCTTAACACTGTTTTCATCAATTTCATGAGAAATCACCTGTGCCTGCGGCAGTCTTACCGTTATGGTACCGCCCTTCTCCTCTATCTGCGCTTTACCAACATCCACACCTGCCTTGATGACTCCGTCGTATGTAAGTATGAATTTATTGGTGGTAAAAGGCACCTTAGTACCATAGAACTCTTTGCTGCTCTCATACTGGCCAAGTTCCGTATAGGAATATGTAACCGTGGCCAGCTCGGCAATTTCAGTTATCTGGCTCTGCACCACAACAGCAGAAAGTTCCTGTCTTTCATTGCTGCTGCTTTTGCCTGCAAGGTATCCAGCACCTATCATCAGACCGCAAAGAACTATGATCACTATCACCATTCTGGTCATCTTCAATGGATTAACCTTGTATTTCTTTTCTTTACTCATAAATCCTCCTGTTTCCCCTATTAAGTGGTTATTCTCATATTATTACGCATGTCGATTTTTGTCAACGTAAACCATTCCGCTGACGGCTCAAATATAATCCCTAAAATATTAGTATTCGCTAAAAGTCGACCTTTGTGTATCAATTTTCAATGTTTTCTCGACCAGGAAGGTCGACAGGTTGTGCGATTTGAAGTATGTCTGTGCCGTTTTTTATGCTACTTTATGTCACCTTACCCTTCAAAAACAACCATGTCACATCGTTTTTCAATGGTTCCAGCGGTCGCAAGGTCGCTTTTTTTCACTGCTTATCCCTTTACGCCCACTATCGAGTCGACCTTGATAGACGAAATTTCAACGGTTTTCCGACCAGGAAGGTCGACTTTTGTCCTCAGATCTCTTAACGAACGGCAAAAGTATGGCCACACATATGATAAAAGGCGGTAAACTTCCAAAAAAACAGCCTCCACATCTGAAACACAGACATGAAGGCCATCCAAACTCATATGTTATATCCTGTTTTCTACAGTGTCAGTGACGGTGCGGAGTAAACTCTTGCTCCAAGCTCGTTGTCAAGCATGTAAAGGCCCTTAGGGTCGCCTCCGAAGAGCTCAAACTTCTTAATGAGACCCTCTGCATTGGTTTCTTCTTCGCCCTGTTCCTTTACGAACCAGTCAAGGAACTGCATTGTGCGGAAGTCCTTTACAGCATAAGCTGCCTCATAGATTGCATGAATAAGGCTAGTTACATACTGCTCATGCTTTAATCCTTCGTCCAGAACTTCCTTTGGACCTACGATTTTAACTGCAGGCTTGTCGATAGCTTCCAGCACAACCTTCTCACCGTTGTTCTGAAGATACTGTACAAAAAGCATTGCATGGTCGCGCTCTTCCTGAGCCTGGATTTTATACCAGTTGCCGAAACCTTCCAGTCCTTCATCGTAATAATAATTTGAAAAATCAAGATACAGATAAGCTGAGTACAGCTCCTTGTTAACCTGCTGATTTAATAATTCAACTACTTTTTTGTCTAACATAATCATTACCTCATCTTTTCCATATTTCCATCTGCATATCTCAGCGGCCCGGATACCTATACTATACCACTTAATTTTCCTTTTTTCTATGATTTCTTAAAGAAAATTTGCCCTGCGCCGTGTTTATTATAATTGCCACAAAGCACAAGGCTCCCCCTGCCAGCATGCGCCATTCCAGCTGCTCGTGATAATACAGCACGGAAAAAGTGAATCCAAACAGTGACTCCAGGCTGATTATGAGGGATGCCGTAGTATCGCGTGTATATTTCTGACCCACATTCTGTCCTGCCATAGCAACAAACGTATTTAGGATGCCAAGGTACAGTATACCCGCCAAAGATTCACCGCCAACAGGGATCAGACTGTCACCCCGTATCACGCATGCCGCCCCTGCAATTACTGAAGCAGTCAGGAACTGAAAGAAGGACAGCTGTATACTGTCTGCATCCTTTCCCACAAATCTGCCCACAAGAACTATCTGAAGGCCAAACAGAGCTGCAAATCCCAGACTCATTCCATCTCCCAATCCGACTTCAAAGGAACCTCTGAGACTTATAAGCCCTATACCTGCCAATGCAATAAATCCGGCTATAAATGCTTTTGGTTTCGGTCGCCTCCTGAGAACCACCCAGCTTATAAAGGGAACCAGAGCCACATAAGCCGTGCATAAAAATGACTGTTTGGCAGCCGTAGTGTATTGGAGTCCTACCAGCTGCACCACCTGTGCGGCCATCTGCAAAGCTCCTATCAGACATCCCTTTACCATAGTATCCTTTGGTGTACGCCTGATACGGCCGAAGAAACATATTCCGCAAAGAAGTGCCGCCATAGAAAATCTGTACAGCAAAATAGCCGCAGGGCTCAGACCGGTCAAAGCCATCTTTCCCGCGACAAAACCTCCGCCCCATATTATAGCTACAATCAGCAGCAGAAAATTTGCCGCCCTTTCTTTTCTCTTTATATCCATATCGTATGATTATACACCTTTAGAGCTGTCAGCCGCAAGGTGTTTGCATCCTTCATGTATCAGTAGCCACTCCTTCAGTTCTACTCCTCCTGCATAGCCTGTAAGACTGCCATCCGTGCCGATAACACGATGGCACGGGATAATTATAGAAATAGGATTATGTCCCACGGCACCTCCGATGGCCTGTGCGGACATTTTTTCTTTTCCGACCCTCCGGGCTGCCTCCGCGGCAAGCTTGCCGTATGTTGTGACCTGGCCATATGGAATCTCGCAGAGAAGTCTCCACACTTCCTGCCTGAATCGGCTGCCATAAGGCGCCAGGGGAAGTTCATCAGGAGACGGTTTCTCCCCGCTGAAATACCTGTCAAGCCATGACCTGGCATCATCAAGCACCGCAAGGCTGCAGCCTTCTACAAGTTCATGTCCTGAAGTACCTCCGAAATATTTCTGACCCTCAAACCAGGCGCCGGTAAGAGCCTCGCCCCTGTCGTCTGCCGCCAGGATAAGTTTCCCTATGGGCGTGTTGTAATCAGCTGTATAGTACATTTCTGTCTCCTCATAATAACAGGAAAGCCGCCTCCAATTCCGGAAGCGGCATTTTGTTTTCCTTATGTATTAAAACTGTCTTCTAACTTATCTCTTGATTATCTTTCAACGATAAGAGCAGTTCCCATACCGCCGCCGATGCAAAGAGTTGCAAGACCGTACTTGGAATCTCTCTTCATCATTTCATAGATAAGAGTGATAAGGATTCTGCAGCCGGAAGCTCCGATTGGGTGACCGATTGCAATAGCTCCGCCGTTTACATTAGTCTTTTCAGGATCAAGGTTGAGGTCCTTTCTAACTGCTAATGACTGAGCTGCGAATGCTTCGTTAGCTTCTACAAGGTCGATGTCCTCGATAGTGAGGCCAGCCTTTGCAAGAGCCTTCTGGGAAGCAGGGATAGGTCCAACGCCCATGATTGAAGGGTCAACACCTGCGGAAGCATAGGACTTGATTGTGCAAAGAGGCTTGATTCCTAATTCGTCAGCCTTTTCCTTTGACATTACTACTACAGCAGCACCAGCATCGTTGATACCGGAAGCGTTAGCAGCAGTTACGATACCGTCCTTCTTGAATGCAGGTTTTAACTTAGCAACCTTTTCCATAGTTGTTCCGAATTTAGGGAATTCGTCTGTATCGAAGATGATTGGATCGCCCTTCTTCTGTGGGATTTCTACAGGAACGATTTCATCCTTGAACTTGCCAGCCTTGATAGCAGCTTCTGCTCTGTTCTGGGAGATTACTGAGAACTCATCAAGTTCTTCTCTTGTGATTCCCCACTGCTCTGCAACGTTTTCTGCAGTGATACCCATGTGGTATCCGTTGAAAGCATCCCAAAGACCGTCGTTAACCATCATGTCTACCATCTGGGTGTTATTCATTCTTGCGCCCCATCTTGCTGCAGGCATTGCATATGCTGTAGCGGACATGTTTTCTGCACCGCCTGCTACTACGATCTCAGCATCTCCTGCCTTGATGATCTGAGCTGCAAGCTCAACTGCTCTTAAACCGGATCCGCAAACCTTGTTGATAGTCATAGCCGGAGTCTCGATTGGAAGACCTGCGTCTAATGTCATCTGTCTAGCTACGTTCTGTCCTAATCCACCCTGAAGAACAGCACCCATGATTACTTCGTCAACCATTTCAGGCTTGATTCCTGCTCTTTCAACTGCACCCTTAATTGCGATAGCTCCAAGCTTTCTTGTCGGCACACCTTTCAGTGAACCGCCAAAGCTGCCTATTGGTGTTCTTGCTGCACTTACAATTACAACTTCTCTCATTGTTATGTCTCCTCCTTACAGAAAAAAATGCTTTATGTAACAAACGCTGTATACCACATTTATTTAACTTTTGTATACAACTTTATTATACATGCAAAAACGCAAAAAGCAACACATTTTAGTTAAAAAAATAACAAAGTCTTGTTCTTTTTGCAATACATTACTATATTACCAGTAAAATCTCCGGAGCGCAAGACCTCCGGTGAAAGTAGTTTATTTAACAAGAGTTGAGTATTTTTCTCCCATTTTACATGGCTTATAAGAAAGCTTGGTTCGACGCAGATTCTCCATTCCCATGTCTTCCTCTCTGTTTACATAAACAGTTTCGGCAGGCAATCTCTTGCAGAACTCATTGTTAATGGCCTGATAAAGGCCCCTTATCCTGTCATCAGCTTTTTCAACGTGGACAATTACTGTCTCCTTGTCGGTGGAACGTGCAAACTCTCCAAGAGTCACAGCCTCGATTTTGCCATCGATTCTGATTACTCCGGTTAAAAGCCCCTTTCCCACGAAATTCAGAAGCTCATCAATTGCCAGGTTCTCCATTTCCAGAATATCTTTCCATTCCTCGGGAGTTTCACCCATCTTGTACTCATTTTTACTGCGGATATAATCACGAATTTCAGGCACCATATCCGGAGTGGCTTCCTCATAGGTAAATTCATAGTTTCTGAGGAAAAAATTCAGATGATTCTTTTTCTGATGAAGCTTGCGTCCGCTGAGGCTAACAAGATCTTCCTTCAAATAAATGTAGTCGTCATCATCCCTGTCGTGCTGAGGATCTACCCCGTCGCCCATGGCTTCCACAAGATAATGCACCAGATGGCCCGGAATCAGGCTTATATAAAGCTGCTGGTTTCTGGCCTCAAAGATTTTCTTTGCCTCATTGATGGTATACCTGAGGGACTCCACATCGTAACTTCCCGTTCTGGTAAGAGGAAAGGACATGAAGTATACCTTTTCATCCTCTCCTATGTCTCCCCGTCCGGCAATGCAAAGATACTCTCCTACAACCTGCCAGCTGAGATGGTGAGTGTTTCGCCATATATAATTGGCGAGAAAAGTGTGGCTTGATGACTGATAATCATAGCCGTCAAAATATTCTTTCAGCAGCCTTTCATCTGCTTCTGTCATGTTGTCAAAATTGTTTTTAAAAATCATAGATATCGCTTTTCTTTTCGTTTCTTTCTTGTGTTTCTACTTTACGATTGCCGAAATTGCTTTGAATTCAGCTGCTTTGGAACTCCCTAAAAGCTCATAAAGGATACTTTCTGCACAGGTGATCACTGCTCCTGCAGCCTCCATCCTTCTAAGGGAAAGTTCTCTGTTTTTTGGGTCTCTAGACTGCACACAATCTGCGGGAATAAATACGGTATAGCCGTTCTCCATAAGGTCCAAAGCTGTCTGTTCTACGCAGATATGAGTCTCAATGCCCATAATGATCACTGTTTTACGTCCGGAGTTTTCCAAAGCAGTTCTGTATTCCTCATTATTCCACGCACTGAATGAACTCTTGTCAATAGGTTCAAATTCACCCAGCGCATCGGCCACAGGAACAACCGTAAGCCCTAAACCCTTTGCATACTGAGTTGTCACAAGGTTTGGAATCCCTAAAACTTTAAGTCCTTCAGCAAGCTTGCATGCCGATGCCTCTACATCAGCAGCCTCGAACATTGCGGGCAGCAGCTTTTCCTGAAAGTCTATAGCTGTAAGCACAGCATCTTCTCTCTTTATTCTTTTAATATTCATTACAATTTAATCTCCCATTCTTCAATTTCTTTAAGGCCTTCATAATCGTTAAGATCATACTGGACCATGGCTATAGTCGCATAACCTTTTCTGATCAGCAGTGCATCTGTATCCCTGTCCCAATTTTCTGATTCCACAGGAAGTCCCGCATATCTGTATGTAACTGAATTCTCTGTTTCATCTATCACCTCGAACCACTGGTCGTACTTCACCTCGCCCATTTTTGCAGGCATTACTCCCTTGACTTCTTCTATAGGAATGTCAGGTGCATTGATGCTGATGACTCTTCCGCCGGCCTTCATCTCCATAGCAAAAGGCAGTATTCTTGCTGCCAGCGCCATACAGCCTTCAAAGTGTGTCGGTGTGTGAGAGTTAACGGAAACAGCCACTGCCGGCTTTCCCTCGAAGGCTCCCTCTGCAGCCGCCGATACAGTTCCCGAGTACATGGTATCGCTTCCAAGATTACCCCCGTGGTTTATGCCTGCGTATACAATGTCTGTCTCAATGCCTTTGCGCCTGAGGACGTCTATACCCATTTTAACACAGTCAGCAGGAGTGCCGCTCACGCTGTAAGCCTCCTTGGCAAAAGGAAAGCTTTCATGAGGCTGCTGTATGATCGTTATATCCCTTCCTATGCTGAGAGCCTGACTGCTGGCGCTTCTCTGGCTGTCAGGAGCAAACACATACACATCTCCCAGTCCGCTCAAGGTTTCTGCCAGTCTCCTGATGCCTTCCGCCTTTATTCCGTCGTCATTTGATACAAGTATATTCATTAATCCAAGTCCATTACCTTTCCTATGCTGTCGTTTATCACCAGGTCAGCCTGGCTGTCATAAGGCGTCGCCTGTTTGTTAATCAACACAAGCTTATTACCACCAAAATACCTGATTAAACCTGCTGCCGGATAAACCACCAGCGATGTTCCTCCGATAATCATGGTATCCGCCTGCTGAATAGCCCTGATGGCACCCATCATGCAGTCCTCATCCAGCGCCTCCTCATAAAGGACAACATCCGGCTTAACGGTCCCGCCGCATTTTTTGCATTTCGGTATGCCGCCTTTACAATTGCTATCGTCCATAATGTACTCCACATCATAGAACTCTCCGCAGTCCATGCAGTAATTTCTGAGAACCGAGCCATGGAGTTCAAAAACATTCCGGCTTCCTGCCTTCTGATGAAGACCGTCAATATTCTGAGTTATTACCGCCTTAAGTTTACCTTCCTTCTCCAGCTTGGCCAGAGCTCTGTGTGCCTTGTTAGGCTCTGCTTCAAGATAAATCAGGTTGTTTTTATAGTAATCAAAAAAGGTATCTGTATGGCTCACAAAAAAGCTGTGTGAAAGCATTTCCTCCGGCGAACGGCCATATTTTCTCTGTGCATTATACAGCCCGCTTTCCGACCTGAAATCCGGGATGTTGCTTTCTGTGGAAACTCCCGCACCGCCAAAGAACACTATATTTTTACTGTTATCTATTATCTCTTTAAGTCTGTTGTCCATACTGTGACCTCCCCTGTTTTTTGTTGCTTATAGTATAACATTTATGGTACAATTTTGGTAGACAATTCGTTAGATAATTTGGCGTATAATATAGATAATTAAAAGTATGGGAGGAAAAAAGATGTCTGGAAAAAACGAGAAAAAGACTGCACTTGTACTTTCAGGCGGAGGTGCTCGAGGCGCCTATGAAGCAGGTGTCTGGCAGGCACTCACCGAACTTGGAATAAGGATCGATATTATAACGGGAACCTCAGTTGGTGCTATAAATGCAGCCATGGTGGCGCAAGGTGAACTTGAGCTGGCGTGCAGCCTGTGGAAAGAGATGGAGACCCATATGGTTTTCGATGTTCCTGAGGGCAGCCAGCCTATAGAATATGCAAGGGAAATCGTCTTTAATCACGGTGCCGGCACTTCCGGTCTTAAAGCCCTCATGGAAAAATATATAGATGAGGAAAAGGTCAGACAATCTCCTATGGAATTCGGAATCACAGCCGTTTCCCTTCCTGACTTTAAACCTCACCTGCTGTTTAAAGAGGATATTCCTCCAGGCAAAATGATAGATTATATCATGGCCAGCGCTTCTGCCTTTCCTGCTATTCACAGCTATCCTATTGACGGAACGGAATATATCGACGGAGGTTATGCAGATGTGCTTCCTATGGATATGGCCCTTTCTAAAAATCCCACCCATGTTATTGCAGTAAATCTGAGGGGTATCGGAATCATCGACCAGGAGGCTGTAAAAGCTGCTCCTAATCTGGTCTGGATAGAGACCCCGTGGGATCTGGGGCTGCAGTTCATCTTTGATATAGACAATGCCAGAAGACTGCTGCGCCTCGGCTACCTTGACGCGATGAAAGCTTTCGGAGTGCTTGACGGTCATTACTATGCCTTCAGCCACGGCACCTTTGACAAAACAACAGTCAAGATGGCCGATGCGTGCGCTAAAATTTTTGAAATGGATCCAACTCTTTTATATACAAAGGAGATTTTCCTGGAAAAACTCTCCGAAGCCATCGCCGCTTCTCACGCCGAGGCTGAAGAAGCTCTGGAAAGCTATCGCAGTGCTCCGCGGCATCGTCCTGTATCTGAAATCAAGGAACTTATCAAGAACATCAAAAGTATCGCCAACCAGCGTGTATTAACCTATATCATCGCCTATGCACTCAAGGAGAAGGGACAGGACAGCATCCTGCTGACCCGTCCTGTTTTCAGGCTTCTTTCGGAGCAAATTCCTGCCGCCAGGTTTCTGGTGAAGTACGGATTTGTGTAAACAGCTTTATTTTTTACAATCCGCTACACAATCATAGAGACTGTATGCATATATTTTTCATAAGCACACAGTCTCTTTTCATACGAATCTTATTTCTAATTTTTTGCCTAATCCTTCTGCAATCTTTTCTAATGTCTCTACAGTGGGACTGCAATTTCCATTTTCAATCCTACTTATGTTTGACTGGCGAATGCCTGTTTTTTCAGAAAGTTCTTTCTGGGTCATCCGCATCTCAATACGCGCTTTTATAATTTCACGCGCAATCTGGTATTCCCCTTCATTTTTTTCATATAGCTCCTTAAACTCCGAATTTTCCATTTGTTTTTTTATATACATAGATAAATCGCTCATCTGCAATATCTCCTTTCATAATCTTTTTTATATTTTCTCGCTTTATTCAACTCCTTGGCGGGTGTTTTTTGACTTTTTTTCACAAAACCATTTGTCAATACTATTTTGCCCTCCGACCAGAAGAAATAAAAAATCCTGCTGATGTCTTTGGCAAATCTGATTCTAAGTTCGAAGATATCATTCCCCATATATTTCACATGCGGCTCACCTAGAGATCCTCCAAATTCCTCTAAAAGCATAAGACTCCTGACTGCTTTTTCGCGATGCTTTATCGGCAATTTGTCCATAAATTCTTCTACCGGTATACGACCATTTTCATTTTTGTAAAATTCAATATTTCCTTTTCTCATATAATATTCCTTTTTCGATATACTGTCAATGGTTTTTCTAGAGTTGATTAATTACAGTTTATACCATTTAGTATTTAATGTCAATATTTAACAAGAAAATTATGTATTTAAAGTCGCTTGCCTTTTCTCTCTTCACCGTTTATAATAGTCACAGAAATCCCAGAAAGTCAGGAGGTTCACCCTTGAAACCAATCATATTGAACCACACAGAAAACAGTGAGTTCTTATATTTACAGCTTTATGAGGCAATAAAAGGCGACATTCTTTCCGGAGCCATGACAGCGGGAGAAAAGCTTCCTTCTCTTCGTGGTCTCTCCAAGGAGCTCGGCATCAGTATTACCACCACCGAGCTCGCCTACAATCAGCTGCTGGTAGAGGGCTATGTCATCAGCAAGCCTCAGTCAGGCTACTATGTGGCAAGTATCAATCCTGACAGTGACATTCCCACAGGGCACAACAGAAAATCAGCTCCTGCCAATCTGGAAGATTACACTTTTGAGGAATCGCCGTACATTACCGACCTTTCCTGCTTTGACTTTGGAAAGTGGAAAAAATGTGCTGCTAGAGTTTTTAACGATTATTCCGGCTTGCTCCTTTTTGAAAGTGATCCTCAGGGTGAACCTGCCTTACGATACGAAATTTCTAAATACATTTACCGGTTCAGAGGGGTAACCGCAAGCCCTGACCGCATAGTCATAGGTGCAGGTACTCAACAGATTACAAGCCACCTTTCACGAATACTTCTGAAGATGGGCATCAGCCATGTTTCCCTGGAGGCTCCCGGCTACCTGCCTGTACAGAGCATGTTCCGTGACGCAGGTTTCAACGTGTCGCACATTCCTGTGGCAAAAGACGGTATAGATATATCAAAACTCCCTGCCAACATCAGTTCTGCTGTATATGTGAGCCCCTCAAACCAGTTTCCTACCGGAGCAGTAATGCCTGTTGGAAGGCGATACAAACTTCTGGATTGGGCGGTGGAAAACGACAGCATCATCATCGAGGACGACTATGACAGCGAACTGCGCTACTTTGGAAAGCCGGTTCCGGCCATGCAGGGTCTTGACAAGTATAACAGAGTTGTATATCTTGGCTCATTCTCATCTACTCTTTTCCCGGCGGTGAAGATTTCCTATATGGTGCTTCCGGAGGAAATGGCGGAGATTTTCAGGGGCATAAAAAACAGATATACCCAGACCTGTTCCAAATCGGAGCAGCTGACGCTGGCTCTGTTCATGGAGGACGGCTACTATTATACAGGCATAAAAAAACTGCGCAGTCTGTATGCGCAGAAGCTTCAGGCGGCTTTGCAGGCCTTCGCCCGGTATGCACCGGACATGGTGGAACCGGTAGACACCCAGTCAGGCATCAGCCTTACGGTCAAGGTTCATTCAAAGAAAAAAGCCTCACAGCTTTGCAGCGAGGCCAAATCCATAGGTCTTCAGATGGTCCCTCTTTCCGAGGTCACAGACCAGAGCACCAGTGCCCTGATTTTTTACTATAATCAGGTCCCCCTTGAGCAAATCGATAAGCTCATCGGCGAACTGTCGGGATTGTGGTCTAGTTAAACTTTATGTTGTCACTTGATATTTCCACATTCCCGTCTTTGTCAACAAATACGGCCTCAAAGCCCTCAAGGCTTTTTACAAGCTCCATACCCTTTTCCATTCCCAGGGCGAGGCAGGTGGTGCTCAGGCCGTCGCAGTCAGCGGATTTACCTCTGTCAGCGATGATGGTCACGGAAAGCACATCCGTATCCACAGGATATCCGGTATTAACATCCAGAATATGATGATATTTAACACCGTCTTTCTCAAAGTACCTTTCGTAGGTGCCTGAGGTAACGACGGTTTTATTTTTGCAAGGAATAAGCTCAAGCAGGCCGCCCGAAGATGAAAGAGGGTCTTTGATCCCGATTTTGAAATCTGTCTCCTGTGTGTCTCCGGAAGCTGCTATCTGCGAGGTTTTTCCTCCAATTGCCACTATATTTCCGCCCAAATCCACGATAGCACTGACTACGCCTCTTTCCTCCAGGTATTCTGCCGCCTTATCAGCGATGTAACCCTTAGCAATGCCGCCCAGATTTATTTCTGTCTCAGGATCGGTCAGACTTACCCTATTTCCTTCTATCTTAATATTTTCATAGTTTACATGGCTTATGGCATCCCTTAAATCCTTTTCTGCCGGCACGACTCCGCCCTCATGTCCGCTTTCCGCATTATCATGGAAATCCCACAGGTCAGTGGCTTTTCCAATGGTAATATCAAAAGCCCCTCCGGACAACCTGCCAAACTCCATACCTTTTTTCAGGACCTCAATGGTCTCATCGCTGACGGTCACCGCCTTACCTTTTGCATTGTTTATACGTGCGATGTCGCTGGTTTCTATGGTCTTGCTGAGCATATTTTCATATTCGCTGCACAGCTTAAAAGCATCGGTTATGATCAGATAACATTCCTTTTCCATCTCTTCACCGCTCATAGCTGCCAGTCTTCCGTCCTCATCGGCAAGACCGTAAATTGTAATGCTGCATACTGTATCGAGGAAAAATCCTGTCTTGGAGATTCCCTGATTTGAGGCTGCATTTTGACCATTGGACTTGCAGGCCGATTGTGGTATAATTAATGCGATAATGAGGAGTGCAAGCACTGCCTTTTTAACGAATTTCTTTGTGAAAACTTTTTTCATGGAATTTCAAACCTTTCTAAAGGAGTTCATATGATAAAAAAAGCTGATATCATTTTGCTTATAGTTATCCTGGCCGTTGGCATCCCCATGTCAGTGCTGTCACTTACGGCAGGCACCGGCGGTGACAAAGTGAAGATTTCTACTGACGGCCAAGTATACGGGATTTATCCTCTCAACGAAGATTGCGAAATTGACGTGACCGAAGACGGCCACACTAATCATATTACCATAAAAGACGGTCAGGTTTCAATGTCTTATTCTACCTGCCGCAATCAGGTGTGCGTCAACACGGGGGCCATTTCTCAGGCCAAAGATGCCATCGTCTGCCTCCCTAACCGGGTGGTGGTTGAAATCATCTCTTCAGAAGAAGGAAAAGGAGGTGACGCAGATGTCATCTCAGGCTAAATCACGGGGCCAAAGCACACGCAGGCTGGCTTTTGGTGCTATGTTCACCGCCCTTGCCCTGATTTTTTCCTACGTGGAATTTCTCATTCCATTGCCGGTTCCTGTACCCGGCATCAAACTGGGCCTTGCCAATCTTGTCATAATTATAGCAATTTACAGAATGGGCTTTAAATATGCCTTTACCATAAACTGCGTGCGTATAATTGCCTCAGGACTGCTGTTTTCCGGAGTTTTCGGAATGCTTTATTCCTTTGCCGGAGGTATTCTAAGTCTCGTGGTCATGTATGCGCTTTATCGCACCAAGCTTTTCAGCATGGTGGGTGTCAGCATGGCCGGAGGTGTAATGCACAATCTGGGCCAGCTTCTGACGGCCTGTCTCATCGTTTCCAACATCAGGCTCATGTCCTATTTTGCGGTGCTGCTCTTTTCCGGTCTCATAAGCGGAATCCTCATTGGAATTGTGGCATACCACATTGAGAAAAGACTGCCGCAGGATATACGATAACACTCTTTTGCCAGGCGTCCTTCGCGGTGACAGCAATAAACCTGGGTCGAGTCTTAGACGGTTGTTTATTTTTTCGATTTCAATTTATTCATACAACATTTACATTAAATGTAAATAAAATTCACCTGTTTCAAACAATAATGTTGTATGAATTTAATAAAAAGGCTTTTCATACAACATCAGGCCCCGAATTGCAAGTTTAGGTTGTAAATATTTTTACTTTTTCTATTTTTGCACAACATTCTTATGGAAATCTAGACTTTTAACGGGCGAATGTTGTATAAAAATCGGGTTTCAGTAATTTTACACAACATCAAAGATTAATAAATGAAACAAGGAAAGGAATGCACTGATGAAAATCAAAAAAGTATGGAAAATATATTTCAGTCCCACCGGAACTACAAAAAAGGTTGTCACTTTACTGGCCGAGGAGACCGCAGCCGCCCTGGGAGCACCACTTGAAGAGTATAATTTTACTCTGCCAAAAGCACGTCAAAGCTTCCCTCAGGTTACCTCTGGCGATCTGGTAATCTTCGGCATGCCTACTTACGCGGGAAGACTCCCTAATCTGATGTTAAAATACCTTAATACCATAGCAGGTAACGGTGCACTGGCTGTGCCTGTCGTTACCTTTGGAAACAGAGCCTTCGACAACTCTCTGATCGAACTTAGAAACATTCTGGAAGGCCACGGATTTCACACCGTTGCTGCAGGAGCATTCTCCTGCGAGCACTCCTTCTCCACGGATTTGGGAGCATACCGTCCCGACTGGGAGGACGAGTGCGAAATAAAAGAGTTTGCAGGCCGAATCGCAGAAAAGCTTTCAGCAAGCGAAGCAAAGCAGCTTACAGCTTCACCCATTGAGGTGGACGGCGACCCGGATGCAGGATATTATCAGCCTCGGGACAGGAAAGGCAATTTTATAGATATACGCAAGGTCAAACCTGTAACAGGCTCTAAATGCGTTAACTGCGGCGTTTGCGCAAGAGTCTGCCCTATGGGAGCCATTGATCCTTTAGATGTAACTTCCGTTCCCGGCATCTGCATCAAATGCAATGCCTGCGTTAAGCGCTGCACCAAGGGAGCAAAATTCTTTGAGGACAAAGGCTACCTGTACCATAAAGAGGAACTGGAAGCCATGTACGGTGACAGCCGTGCAGAAAATGCACTTTTCATTTAGCCGACAATAAAAAGCTTGACACACGCCTCCTACAAGTGTAGTATGTACCCAAGAGGGATTACTACATTTGTAGGAGGTATTTTTATGTATAAATTAACAGATTCAGAATGGACGGTGCTGGATGCTCTATGGGCTGGCAATGAGTGCCTTGGCGAGATAACAGATGCCGTAAAGCCTCAGACCGGCTGGAGCCGAAACACAGTCCACACCTATCTGACAAGAATGGAGAATAAGGGACTTGTAAGAATAGACAGGGACAGTGATCCCCATAAATATATTGCCGCTGTGAGCAGAGAAGACTGTGCCAAGCAAGAGCGAAAAACCCTTCTCGATAAAGTCTACGGTGGTGCCGCCGGTGATCTTCTGGTAGCATTTCTCAAAGAAACACACATCACTCCCGAGGAAAAGGAGCGCCTGAAAAAGCTTTTAGACGAAATGGAGGTGTAGCCTGTGAACAACATCTGGGAATTCCTCGTAATGACGCTTACGGTGTCTCTGGCAGCAGGACTTATTCTGGTCTTAAAGGCACTTTTGAGCGACAAGCTGACGCCCCGCTGGCAGTACGGTGTCTGGAGTCTTCTGGCACTGAGAATGCTGATTCCTGTGGCTGTTTCAAACAGATACATTCTGGTTCCTATCCCATTATGGATTGAAACTTTAAAAGCGCTCTGTGAAAGCCACCTTTCTTCGGCATATTCGCAAGCATTTATCCCATTGGAAAGTCCATGGTTTCCGCCTATGATCTCATCTGCACCTCATAGCATAACCGACTGGCTTTTCGTAATATATTTTGCCGGTGTTGCCTCGAGCCTGCTTTTGTGCCTGGTATCCTATGTGAAACTGCGCCTTCTTATCGCTAAGGCTTATCCGCTTTCCGAAGTTAACCAATCGTCAATAGACGATGTTTGTAATAAATACGGACTCAAGCCCTGCCCTGCAGTGGAAATAGAGGGGCTTCCTTCTGCCTTCGTCTGCGGAATCATAAAACCTGTACTGGTGCTTCCGGCAGGAACAGTCACCGATGAAAAAATCATACTTCATGAACTTCTTCATCTTAAATACAAGGATGCACTGCAAAGCGTTATCTGGGCTGTTTTCCGCGCCCTTCACTGGTGCAACCCTTTCATGCATTATGTTTTTAACTGTATAGGCAACGATATGGAGTCCCTCTGCGACAGACGGGCCCTGGAACTGCTGGAAGGTGAGGAACGAAGAGACTATGGAAAGATCCTTCTACTCATGGTCAACGACCGCTACCCGCGGGCTTTCGGCACCACTTCCCTTTCCAACGGCGGAAAGAATATAGCGAAGCGCATCGCCTGTATCGCCCATTTCAAGAAATATCCAAAAGGCATGGCTCTAGTTTCCGTATGTATCGGTATCATGCTGCTGCAGCCCTTGTTCTTTGGCAGCGAGTTTCACGGAGTAGCATCGTCCATAAACGACTACAGTGCAGCTAACAGTGAGATGATACTCCAAAAGGACCTGGCGTCCACACGCCTCAACCGCTGCAGCACTATGGCCGGTGCTATAGACGCTTATGCCAAGGGGCTCATCTATGAAAACGGCCTTTATCTGGCTGCCGCTTCTCCTCTTTCTGAGCAGGAAAAGCTTTATGAGCAGATGTGCGCAAGCCTTGATGACAGCTGGATTTACACCCATGTGGAAAACAATCTCGGTGCAAGAGCTTTTGCCAGATCGCCCAATCCGGATGTAAGTGTTTCAAATCCCTATGAGGTCTGCAACATCAAACAATCCGCCTCAGCTTCTGATGAATTTCAGTGTCAGCTGGTTATATATTCCACCAGCAATGACGCCGATGCGCTGCCGGGTATATCCATAATTCCGCTCTCCGTACATATGGAAAAGGGCAGCTGGGTTGTTGTACCTTCAGGAGAAACGGAATTCATGGAAATGGATGAGAACTCTTGGGGCCACCCCCGCGGATTCGTAAGGGAAATCCTTGCCCGTACGCCTATGTCCACCTATAAAGGTGTCGGTACAAACGGATATATTACTGCTTCCTGCTGCACTTTCTACAATGTAGATAATACCGTGGAAACTCAGAACGACATTTCCTGGTTCCTGGGCAGCAGCTTCAGCTTTAACGAAAATCCCGTCACAAATGCTGAATTTGAACATTCTGACATGGATTTTAATATAACCTACACCTTCACAGGCGACAGGGAACAGTTAAAAAATATTTCCTACGTTACTTTAGAAAACATGTTTTATGACAGTACGGCAGATATACCGTCAGATCCTGAAGAACGCATGGACGATGAAAACTTTGCACCTATAAAAGAGAGCGGCGCCGGCTCAAGCTCCACAGGGTGGAGTTACCGGGCCGAAACTTTTGACAACCATGAATGGAACGGCACAATCCGTGACATAAATTCCGGCGGACGTTATTATCCGAAAAGAGACATAATTGATGCGTTGAAACAAGTATCTGCATCAGGTGGTGCTTCGCTGCCGCCTGTTGAAAATCCGGAAGTACTTGTCGCCCGTGTATATATAGACGGATTTGATACTGAGTATATAATTTCAAAGGAGGTGTCCCGAGATGAACAATGAAACCGGTACTCTCAAATCAGCAGATAATCTTGCCTCGGCCATCGGTGCTGTGGGCAGAGCCTATATCTTCATATATCTGAATATCAACCTGGGGACACTGGACATACTGCCTGACTGGGTGGGATATCTTTTCATCCTGAGTGCCATCCCGACCATCAGTCTTTGGGAAGAGTCCATGGGGCTTCTCCGAAGCATTGGTTTTTTGCTGGCTATATACGAAGGTGCAGAATGGATTATTCAGCTCTTTGGCGGACATGCTGATATCCCTGTAGTAAGCCTTATTGCCGGTATTATCGGCCTGTATTTTCACTTCCAGCTGCTTACCAATATGGCATCTATCGCCTCAGAATACGGACTTACAGGCAGAAGCGAAAACATCCTCAAGCTGAGAACTGCAAATACCGTTCTGCAGACAATCGCAATGCTTACGATGCAGTTTTCAGCACGTTTTCAGGATGCATGGCCGGCGCTGGTCATGGTAGTCATCATAGTTATACTTACCATAATGATTACTGTCAGCATTTACGGACTTAAGAAAGAACTTCTGAGTGTACAGTAATTGCAAAAAAGACTTCATAATTTTAAAAAGCTGCTGTCGGACTAATGCCGTCAAGCAGCTTTTAAATGAAAGCAACATGTTGTCTGCAACCTAAAGTTTTTCAACCTCCTCGGCCGATAATCCTGTATATTTGATAATCTTGCCCAAGCTAGTCTCATTATATCATATCCGGACTGTACATTTTCTTTTTGTCCGAAATTTTTTTCTTTTTGCAAAGAAAACGGCCAAAAAGGAAAAAGCATTAAAAAGCCCGCAGTCATTTGCGGGCATTTCATCATGTGCAAAGATATTCTTTTATTCGTCTATTCCTCCACTTCCAGCTCTTCGGCGTTTTTCGCCTCTTCCGGAATCTCAATCTTATCCACATTGTCAAAGCCTGTGAATGTCATGGACATGGTAACCTTGTCGATAGAAAATCCTGCCTCAGTGGCTCCCATATTATCCATCATTGCAGTCATCATGGCAGTCATATCAAAATCATACTTCACAGGAAGAAGTCTTTCACTGTCAACCCAAATGGCAATAGGCATTTCACCGATGCCTTCAAAAAGCTGTTTGATAGTTTCTGCATCTGCTCCGTCCAGACCCAACTGTTCACCTACACCGGATTCTTCAAGTATAGTCTGGAAATAATCCTCTGTAATCACTCCCTCATATTTATCCGCTTTAACTCCTGCCACATCCTCTGTTGCTGTCTTCTCAAAATTCTGAATCGCCTCAAGATAGGTAGCCATGGAAGCTGTACTATCGTATTCTTCCAAGGCTTCAAGGCCGGGCTGAGTTACTTTATACCAATCACCCTCCATCTGTGTATAGGTAATCAGATTGTCGCCGTCAGCCTCTGCGAACACCTTACTCTGAACTTTCTGAGTCTCTCCTCCCAAATCCATAATCATGTCCATTACCATTTCCATGGTCATGGGCTCATTAATCACCTTTTGAGTCATTTCAGAAGACATGGTCATGGTTTCTTCACCCATGGAAAAGACCATCTCCATGGATGTCTCCGCAGTGAGGCTCTTTAAAGCTTCCATGTTTTCCATGGATTTCTTCATTATTTCTTCATCACTCAGCCCTTTGCTTCCGCACGCTGCAAAAGTAAATACCAGACATAAGATCAGAAAAAGAGATAAAAACTTTCTTTCTTTTTTCATGTGTCTATCCTCCCCGAATAGTAATTTATCTAAGTAAAGTATATGTGAAAGTATCTTTCATGTCAAACTCTTTCTTACTGCCGGTATGTGTGCTATACTGTACTCAAATAAAATCAGGAGGCTCTCATGAAACCCGCTGCAAAATCCGCATTATTCGCATTTACAACCGTCTTTTTATGGTCATCGGCATTTCCAATAACCAAGATTGCCACCCAGTGCTTTTCACCCAACGCTTTAGGACTGATGCGCTGTACTCTGGCTTCTGTCATCTTGCTCATAATAGGCAGTATGAATCATCTTAGAAAGCCTATGAAAGCATTACATATACCCCTATTCTTCCTGTCGGGCGGCCTCGGTTTTTCACTATATATGATTTTCTTTAATACAGGCATGCTGACTCTCAGTTCAGCCACATCAAGTCTTATTATAGCCACTACTCCGGTGCTTACCGCTATAGGTGCTTCTTTTCTTTATAAGGAAAAAATCAGCATCATAGGATGGGCTGCCATTGGAACAGCTTTTGCCGGAGTTGCCGTTCTGCTCCTGTCTGACAGCACCAAGGGCGGTCTGTCCGGAGGCCGCGGACTCTTTTTTATGATTGCTGCAGCCATAGTCTTCTGTTGTTATAATCTCCTGAACAGAAAGCTTCTTTCCATGGGCTATACGGCAGTTGAGGCAGTAACCTGGAGCATGGTATGCGGTGCAGTGCTGCTCATGTTTTTTATTCCTCAGGCCCTATCCCAAGTCAGTCAAGCTTCTCCGAAGGCGCTGTTATCGGTTATCTTCCTGGGAGCTATGCCCAGCGCAACCGCGTATCTTCTGTGGAGCAAGGCTTTTTCTCTGGCTTCAAAAACCAGTGACGTTACCAATTTTCAGTTCCTGACGCCCCTTCTGTCTACCGCTATGGGATTCGCCATGCTGGGAGAAATACCTTCTGCAGCCACTATTATAGGCGGATTGATAATAATCGCAAGTATCGTTGTCTTTGGATTTAAAGGAAAATAGCGAAAAAAGAGCGCCTTCATTGCCTTTTAGCATGAAAAGCGCTCTTTGTATTTTATTTTAGAAAGTCAGTCTATAATTGACCTCATGCGTCGGCTTATGCCTCAGCCTTAGCAGGAGCTTCTGCTTCTTTTGCTGGCGCAGGAGCTGCTGCCGGTTTTCTCTTAGCTCTCATGTTGTTGATAGCACCTGTAGGGCATTCCTTTGCGCATAATCCGCAGTTCTTGCACTTTTCAGGATCGATCATAGCAACATTGTTCTCAACCTTCACTGCCTCAAACTTACAAGCCTTTTCGCACTTCTTGCAGCCGATACAGCCGTTTGAACATGCTTTTCTTGTCTTCGCACCTGCATCAGTGGAGTGGCACTGAACCACAACCTTGTTCTTTGCAGGAGCAATTCTGATAACCTTGTTAGGGCACTGTGCTGCACACATTCCGCAACCTACGCAAAGCTCTCTGGCTACAACAGCCACGCCGTCGCAAACCTTGATAGCTCCGTAAGGACAAGTTCTTTCGCAGTCGCCCAGTCCAAGACAACCGTGTGAGCACATGTTGGAGCCACCGAACATCTGCTTTGCAGCTACGCAAGTTGAAAGTCCCTGATATTCCATAAGAGTCTTTGAAGCTTCCTTATTGCCGTTACACATAACAACAGCAACCTGAGGTTCTGCAGAACCAGCCTCAACTCCAAGGATTTCAGCAAGCTTTGCAGCTACATCTGCTCCTCCTACAGGACACTTTGCAGTACCCACTGAAGGATCTGCACCCAGTGCTGAAGCATAGTCATCGCATCCTGCAAATCCGCAGGCACCGCAGTTAGCGCCCGGAAGCTCTGCTCTTAAGTTTGACACTGTTTCATCAACAGGTACGAAGAAAATCTTTGATGCAATAGTCAGGATAACCGCCAGGACAAAACCTATGGCAACGACTAATAATACAGGTGTTAAAATACTCATTATAATCGCCTCCTTATCCTATACTAAACCGCCGAAGCCCATGAATGCAAGGGACAGCAGCGCAGCAGTAACCAATACGATAGGTGAACCCTGGAATGCCTTTGGAACAGCCGGATTGTCATCAATCTTAGCTCTCATACCTGAGAAAATTACCATCGCAAGCAGGAAGCCTACGCCGGCACCGAAAGAGTTAACCAGTGATTCAAGGTAGTTGTATCCTTCATCGATGTTGGTGATACAAACACCAAGTACCGCACAGTTTGTAGTGATCAGCGGAAGGAATACACCCAGAGCCTTGTGAAGGGACGGGATGAATTTCTTCAGAGCCATTTCTACGAACTGTACTAACGCAGCGATGATAAGGATAAATACAATTGTCTGTAAGTAGCCGATTCCGAAGTTGTTAAGCACTCTCATGATCGGCCATGTAGCAGCAGTAGCAAGAACCATTACGAAGATAACGGCAATGCCCATACCTACTGCTGAATCCAGCTTTTTGGAAACGCCCAGGAAAGGACAGATTCCGAGGAACTGAGCCAGAACATAGTTGTTTACCAAAATTATTCCCAGTAAAATAGTCAAATAATTCATTATGCTTCAGCTCCTTTCTCTAATTCTGCAAGGCATTTTTCCTGCTGACACATTGATGCCATAGCACATCCGTGGCAGTCGAAGCTTCCTTTAACGCCCTTACCCTTAGTGATGAAGTTAATTGCAGCGATAGCGCAGGCATATACGAAGAATCCGCCTGGAGCCAGTGCGATGATCATCATAGGGTGTTCACTCATCCAAGGAAGAGCAAATCCGAAGATTGTTCCTGCACCGATCAATTCTCTTACTGCACCCATAACAGTCAGTGAAAGAGTGAAACCGATACCCATACCGATACCATCGAGAGCTGAGTCGATAACGTTGTTCTTTGAAGCGAACATTTCGGCTCTTCCCAGGATGATACAGTTTACTACGATAAGAGGAATGAATAATCCCAGTGAATCGTAGAGTGATGGAACAAAGGCCTGAAGTACAAACTGTACCAGTGTTACGAATCCGGCAATAACTACGATATAGCACGGGATTCTTACCTTATCAGGAATTAACTTTGCAAGTAATGAAATTACAATATTTGAGCAGATCAATACTGCCATTGCGGATACACCCATACCTGCACCGTTAAGTGCTGAGCTTGTTGTTGCCAGAGTAGGACAAGTACCAAGCAGAAGAACAAGGTTAGGGTTTTCCTTGATTATACCTTTAGTCAGGATGGCTAATTTGCTTATTTTCTTTTCCATTAGTTAGCACCTCCCACTAATTTATACTGTTCAAGCGCTGCACAAACACCGTAGTGTACACCGTTTGAGGAGATGGTAGCACCACTCACATGGTTTACACTTGGGTCTGCCTTTGCTGAGAAATCATTGTAGCTGTCCAGACCAACATACTGCTGCAGATGTTCAGGCGCATGAGCCTTGGTTCCAAGACCCGGAGTATCTCCGTGTGCAGTTACCTTAACACCTGTGATAGCACCCTGATTGTCTATTCCGACCATTTCGGTGAGCAGTCCGCCGAAGGACTTGGTCTTTACTGTCACAACCATGCCGGAGCCATTATCAGCTATGTAACATTCTGTTACAAATACTTTACCCGGATCAAGTTCAACCAGTTTGTCTTTATCTTTAAATTCTGTAAAAGTGTCAGCTGCAGGAAGAAGTTCAGCTCTTGCAGCATTTGCTGTTTCAATAGCATTCTGTTCAATGATAGGAGCGGTAATAGAGTTTACATAGGCAAGTGCAAATGTGATAACAAGGCAGATGCATACTAAAACTACTACCGGTGCAATATATTCTTTAAATGTATTACTTTTCATTTTTCTTTGCACCTCCATATAATCTCTTCTGGCAGAAGTTTTCAATCAACGGAGTCAGACAGTTCATAATCAGGATTGAGAATGAAACGCCTTCCGGATACTGTCCCCATAATCTGATGATCATGGTAAGGAGACCGCAGCCGATACCGAAGATAACCTTGCCCATAGGTAATAACGGAGATGTAACATAGTCAGTTGCCATGAAGAAGGCACCTAACATAACACCGCCTGCCAGCACGTGGAAAATTGCCATCTGCAGTGCTTCGCCTTCGCCTGTTGCTCCATAATAGATAAGTGCGAATACGAAAACAGTTCCGATGAAGCAGCATGGGATAATCGGGCTGATAATCTTTTTCCAAATAAGGAAAAGTCCTCCGATGAGAAGTGCGATGGCACTTACTTCACCCATTGAACCGCCGATGAATCCGAGGAACATCTGCATGTTTGAAGGAAGCTCTGCTCCGCCTTCAGCCAGAACTCCGAGAGGAGTAGCTGTGGATGTTGCGTCTGCCGCCATTCTAGGAAGCGGCCATGTGGTCATTTCTGTTGCAAAGGAAATGAACAGAACGATTCTGGCTGTGATTGCAGGGTTTACAATGTTTTTGCCCATTCCGCCGTAAAGCTGTTTTACAACGATGATTGCTACGAAGCAGCCAACGATTGCAATCCAGAAAGGAAGTCCGGACGGAACATTGAAAGCGATCAGCGTACCTGTTACGGCAGCACTGAGATCTCCCACTGTCTGTGTCTTATGCATAAGCTTATTCCATGCCCATTCGAAGAACATTGAAGCTATTATGCACACTGCGGTAAGAGCTATTACTCTCATACCGAATACATAGATACTTACAAGGAAAGACGGTGCAAGTCCTATGAGAACCATCAGCATAATTCTGGTTGTGTCCATATTGGTCACAAGATGAGGAGCTGATGATACTACTAAATTACTGTATGTTTTCTTGTCCATTATTTAATTCCAGCCTCCTTTACTACTGCTTTACCAAGCTTATTAGTGAAGCCGAGCGGTCTTCTGGCAGGGCAGATATATGAGCAGCTTCCGCATTCCATGCACTGCATTACCTTGAGATCGCTGAGAGCCTGTGCATCCCTTTTTGCGTATGCATCTGCAAGTGCAGTAGGGATTAAACCGAACGGACATGCCTGGTGGCATCTGCCGCAATTAATGCACGCTGTTTCTTCCTTAACCATGGACTGAGCCTTGGAGAAAGCAAGGATAGCGTTGTTATTCTTTACGATAGGCATCTCGTCTGAGAAGACGGCTCTTCCCATCATAGGTCCGCCCATGAGAATCTTTCTTGGTTCTTCCTTGTATCCGCCGCAGAAACCGATTACATCGTTAATCATAGTTCCGATAGGTGCGATTACATTCTTAGGGGTTGCAACTGCATCGCCGTCAACGGTCATTCTCTTGGAAACAAGCGGCATACCTGTTCTGAAATACTGACCTACAAATGCAATGGTAGTTACATTGGAAAGAATTACGCCATGCTGTGCAGGGAGTTCACCTGCGTTCATGGTCTTTCCTGCGATTTCATAAATAAGTACTCTTTCTGCGCCCTTCGGATATCTTGCCTGGAGCTTGAAAGTCTTAATGTTTGTGATTCCCTTTGCAGCAAGAACCTCATTGATGTGCTCGATGGCATCCATCTTGTTCTCTTCGATTCCGATAAAGCCCTCATCAAGACCGATATACTTCATAATCAGCTGACATCCTGAGATTAAATCTTCGGTGTCCTCCAGCATAAGTCTGTGGTCGGAGGTGATGAAAGGTTCACACTCTGCTGCGTTTACAATTAAAGTATGTACTTCATCGAGATTTTTAGGGTTAAATTTAATGTGTGTTGGGAATGATGCTCCGCCAAGTCCTACGAGGCCGCTCTCTCTGATAGCCTTGATGAACTCAGGCAGATCCTTTGCTTCGGGAACTTTGATTCCCTCATAAACTTCCTGTTTCTTGTCTGTTTCTATCACCACAAGAGTATCCATTCCGCCGGCTGCAGAACGCTGCTCTTCAATGCCTGTTACGGTTCCTGAAACACTGGAGTGGATAGGTGCACTGACAAAGGCGTCGGTATCGCCGATAAGCTGGCCTACTTTAACATAGTCCCCTTTCTGTACCAACGGCTTACAAGGTGCTCCTATATGCTGAGACATGGAAATTTTTACAACATCAGGTACAGGCATTACTTCAGTAGCACAGCCAGCAGTGTGCTTGTAATGACTCACATGAATGCTATGTAAATGTTTTTGACTCATTTGTGTGAGACCTTCCTTTCTAAATTTTGTACAAAATCATACGCAATATATTATACTACAACCTTACACAAAAATCACTAAAAATTTTTTGCTAGGATTTCTGGCTATCTGCCGCACTCATAATAGCTTCTCATTTCGTCTTCCGGAACCATACTTCCGCCTGTGGCCCAGAGAATATGAGTGGCATTCTTCATTTTATCTGTAAGTCCGCGTGCCTCAAGCCATTCTGCATCTGCAGAGACCAGTGAAGGTCCCGGAAAGCTTGCGCAGGAGGACGGCTCTATGAAAATATCTTCAGTGTCAGCAAGCCTTGCCAGGAAAGGATACAATCTGTTATCTTCAATGGTATAGCAGCCATCCAGCAAAGTTTCCATCACATCGCTTACCAGCACAGATGCTCTTCCTACCGCCAGTCCGTCAGCCTCTGTCTTTCCGTCAAGGCCGATGTCTGAAACGGCTATTTCGTTTTTAAGTCCCGTAATCATGCTGAGGGTCATGCAAGGCGCATGGGTAGGTTCGGCAAAGAAAATATGAGCATTCTCTCCATAAACCTCCTTAAGGCCAAAAGCAACCCCACCCGGTGCTCCGCCTACGCCGCAGGGAATATATACAAACAGAGGATGTTCATCGTCTACGGTTATACCCAGTTTCTCAAACTGCGCCCCGATTCTTCTTGCTGCTACAGAATATCCCATAAAGAGATCCTGCGAGGCCTCGTCGTCCACAAAATGGCAGTACGGGTCTGATGCCGCCTCTTTTCTTCCCTCTGCAACAGCCTTCTGATAGTCGTCCGGATATTCCACCACGGTAACGCCCTTTGATCTCAGCAGGTCCTTTTTCCACTGACGGGCATCGGCCGACATATGTACTGTTACCTTGAATCCCAGCTTGGCACTGATGATGCCTATGGAAAGCCCCAGATTGCCGGTGGAACCCACAGCCACGGAGTAGGTGCTGAAAAGCTCCCTGAATCTCGGTTCCGTCAGTATCGAGTAGTCACCCTCCGTCGAAAGCATCCCTGCTTTTATGGCAACCTCTTCAGCAAACTTCAGCACTTCGTAAATACCGCCCCTGGCCTTGATGGAGCCTGATACCGGCAGATTGCTGTCACACTTGAGAAAGAGTCTGCCGCCGAATTCGCCGCACATGTTCTCAAGTTCCTTCTTCATTTCAGGAATCTCAACAAGTTCCGATTCGATTATTCCTCCGGAGACTGCAGTTTCCGGAAAAGCTTTTGCGATATACGGTGCGAATCTCTTCAGTCTGGCCTCAGCTTCGCAGATATCTTCCATATTAAACGGCAGCTTTTTTTCATCTCCCGCTTTTGGGTTGGTCCAAAAGATCTCTTTGCACTCTGCCATTTTCGCCACTTCTCGGTGGGCAGTCTTAAGCTTTTTAATGTCCATTTTGCTTTCCCTTCTTTTCTTTATTATCTTTATTTTCTTTATTTACTCATAGCTGTGTTTTGTTTCTGCCTGCCTACGCAGATCGTACCCTCGGCGGTCAGTCCGATGACTTTTTCGCCGGCTTCCCGGCGCTCCCTTATATATTCTATGACATCTTCATCTATGACTTCGCCCGGACACACGATAGGTATTCCCGGCGGATATGGGATAATAGACGAAGCGCAAACTCTGCCTGCAGCATCCTTAAGGGGCACAAAATCCTTTTCTGTCGGAACAGCCCTCTGCTCCAAAATACGGGTCAGTACCTGTGGCTGTTCGATCCGTTTACGCACTGCATTTTCCTTAAACTCGACCTGCCTTTGCGCTGCAATTTCTGCAAGAGCCGCAAGGAGCCTTTCGTAGTCGCCCCTGTTGTTTCCTATTCCGGTCATACACATTACAATGTTGCCGGTAACCAGTTCTATGAAAATGTCCCTTTCCATGAGAAGCTCTTCCAGTTCATTGCCATTGATGCCGTATGCGGACATATCTATGTTTAATTTGGTTCGGTCAAGGTTTTTCGGCATGAGTACTGACAGCCCCGGTATTTTGCCCGCCTCAGCATAAAAATAATCCAGGTTATCTGCCCACCGTCTGATAAGCCTTTCTCCGGCATTCTCCAGCAGATCGGCGTTAATATCCAAAGTAGCCATCATCGGATATGACGGGCTTGAGCTTTCGATAGTCTGCAGCTTGTCCTCCAGCAGGAAAGGGTTTACTCTGTCCGAACACAGGTTAAGCAGCGCACTTTGCGTAAAAGACGCAAGGGTCTTATGTATGCTGTTAATTACGATGTCCGCCCCCTGCTCCTCTGCAGATTCAGGAAAACTGTTCCTGCCGTCTCTGTCAGCACTCCCAGCTGCCTCGCCGTATTTTCCAAAAAACTTTAGGTGCGCACCGTGAGCCTGGTCCACTATGAGAACCTTTCCTCGCTTATGAACTTCCTCCGCAATAGCCCTTATATCGCTGCAGATTCCATAATAGTTCGGTGACGGCAGAATCACTGCCCCTGCATCAGGATTTTCATCCATACACCTTGCGATTTCATCTACAGTTACTTCACCGAGAATTCCGCAGCCTTCCGCTTCTTCGGGATATGCATATACCGGTTCAATGGCTGCCAGCCCCAAAGCGTTGAAGATGGACTTGTGGCTGTTTCTTGCCATAATCAGCTTGCCTCCCGGTTTGACACACGCAAGAATAGCTGCGATTAACCCTCCCGAGCTGCCGTTTATCAAAAGGTATGATTTTTTAACTTCGTAAAGCTTTTCATATTTTTTCATGGTTTCGGCGATGATTCCCTCAGTCTGAAAGAGATTGTCCGCACCGGGAATTTCGGTGATGTCGCAGTCCATTATTTTGTTGAGAAAATCTCCGTATCCGTTTTCTCTGTATATCCTCGAGCCTTTATGCCCCGGCATGTGGAAGGACACGGGATTTCTGTCTGTATGCTCAGTTAAAAATTTCGTAATTGCCTTATTCAATGTCTGCTGCCTTTCCTTGTTTTTCAACAATGTGATGGTTCTTTCGTCTTTTATCAGCATACTGTATCGGGAGGAAAATATCAAGGGTTTTTGGCATTCAGGAATAAACCAGGCTTTTACGGATATGTTTCACAATCAGTTTGGAAATCTTTTTCCCAGCTTTTTATGCATTTTTTCCGACAATCAGCTGCAAACCGCATAAAAAAGTACATAATCAGAAAAACAAAAATCAAGCATTCTGAACTTGATGACTTGTTCATACGGAAAGCCGCAGTAATTTTCATATTAAATACAAATACATCCATAATATGTAAGCCGCATTTGCAACGGTAGAAAATTTTTTTCTTATTTCGGTTTTAATTTCAACGTTTATGGAGAGTGATAAGAAAAAAATGTATAATCCGCCTTGCATCTTTTCCGCTCCCGTAGTATACTCTTAGTATACTTAATAGAATTGAGGTTTAATAATGGTCAGAGAAAATAAAAAAGAAGGCGTTGCAATGCTCCACAGAGAGGCGATTCTTGCAGCAGCGGAAAAGCTTTTCATAGAAAAAGGTTTTGCTGAAACCACCATATCGGACATATCAGCCGCCTCCGATTACAGCAGGCGCACCATATACGCATATTATCTGAGCAAAGATGACATTCTCCATCACATCATCAGCAAAGGGCTTACTTCCCTCAGGGATGATATAAAAAATGCTTTGGACGGGTCCGAGGATTTTCTAACGCGTTACCGTTACATCTGCAGAGCATTAAAAAAATATTATGAGGATTATCCCCTTTCCGCAGAAAACATAATAAAGGCAGAGACAGGAAAGGCCTCCCCTGATGAATTTACACCTGCTGTTAAAAACATCTTCGGTCTGGGAGAAGAAATAAACAAGCTCCTGGCCCGGTTTATCGAGGACGGAAAGGCCACAGGGACAGTCCAAAGCAGCACAATGGCCATGCCAACGGTGTATGTGCTGTGGTCATCCATTTCATCACTGCTTACATTGACCAAAACCAAAGGCAGGTTCCTGAGTGATTCCCTGGCACTTTCCCAGGATGAATTTATGGAATACGGCTTCAGGCAGATTATCAATTCCATTCTGGTGGAAAGGGTTTAAAATGGACAATAAAATATACAATCTTACGGTTCTTGGAGGGAGCGATACCATGATTCAGCAATATGCTGTTAACTCCATCCTTTCCTGTAATGAAGAGACTTCCCAATGCGGCCTTACTCTCACCGCACAGCAGGCACATGCGTTAGTCCTTTCGCGAAATCAGAGCCTGAAAGCAAGCGGAAGAATCGAACTTGGCGGAGGTGTAATCGAAAAACTCATACACTCCTTCGCAGGTTCGCCATACATTAACATCGAAAACTACGAGGAAACGCTCCACTGCTTAATAGACATTTTTTACAGTTTCAAGAGCGATACATGGGAAGCAGTTTCAGATGATCAGCTCATCGAATTTATGAAAGATGCCTTTGACGGCAGCTGCAGGGGCAGCCTGGAGCTTCTGGAGGCCCGGGAAATGGCCCAGCTCTCATCACACATTCACAGCGGCAGAAGCTTTGAAAGCTTCTCAATCCATAAGGAGAATTTAGAATGACAGACCCAAATATGACATCCTCAAGCTTGACAAACTCCAGCATTAAAGATATAGATATGCTTCAGCTCCTGGAACTTCTCGCCTGCAAATGCGATGAATGGACCAGAGGCGAAAGCAGTTCCCTTCCCGCAGAAAAAGCTCAGGACATTCTAACATCAATTATGTATGTTATCAGCCTGGCTCGCAGGGGGCAGGCTGCCTCTGTAGGATTAGATAAAAATACAAATGATACCACAGAGGCCATAGTTCAACAGGATGGCGTTCCAATCTCAGAACTTTTTGAGCGCGGCCTTGTTTGCGTGCAAAAAAAGCTTTTTTCCTGCCACATGCTCCAGAGACGCATACTAAAAAACCTCTTCAATACTCCAAACGTTTTTTACCGTTCCACCATATCAGGCGGAATCAGTGGATTCTTCAAGCTTTACAGTCCTCAGTTCTCCGCACACGAAATTCATATTACTGCCGACTATCCTGTATGTCTGGGGCGGCCTGAACTTGAAGGCGTGGAGTTTATCGAAGAATATCTCAGCCGAATTGACGCCGAAAATGCATTCTGCAGACTCTTTGAACCCATGGCCGTACATCGTCTGCTCCTCGGCCTATCACCTGACTACGCACAGCTTCCCGTTAACATCTTTGAGCCGGTGCTTCTCGCTGCTCTAGGGCTCATAATAGTTGGGCGGCTTCCCGCAGGCCTTGATCTTACTGCATACGATGTTTTACTGCTTGAGGACACGTTCTGCGGCAAAACAAAAGGGCAGATTGAATCTGCCCTAAAAACGGCACTTGACCGCCTTACCGTTTATTTAGATGTACCGGAACGCTCCATTGCCTATGCAGCTGCATGCCTTCCAATGCTGGCTGCAAATATTTCAAATGCCGCAGAGCAAAACACACTGGATAAAGTTTTTCTAATTCCAAAACTTTTTACCTAAACAGCAAGGAGTACTCCGTTCTAAAATCAATCACATAGTCAACATGCACAACTGCAGCTTCCTCATCCACCTGATAAATGATTGCATACCTCTCCCCAAAAATGAGCTTGTGATACTTCCGATAAGGAAAATATTCTCCCTCAAGCCATGGGCAGCGATGTGGCATCTGGGAAAGAGACTGTACATGGGTTTTAAATTCATCCCTCAGTTTTTCAGCTGCATCTCTGCTTACCCGAGCCAGAAAAGTAACATGCTTCATCAGCATATCCAAAGCTTCCGGCGATATATCAACCTGATAAATCATTTCGCAGCCTCCTCAATTGCCTTCTTCAGTATATCGTCAACCTCTTTAATGGAATATCCTCTCTGACCGTGCAATCGATTTTCTTCTACCTTTAAAAGTTCCTCCCGGAGCTGAAGCATCTGCTCCCTTCTGTTGTATGTGTCGATGTCCATCACTACAGCATCGCCCTCTCCGTTTCTTGTTAAAAATACAGGCCCCGCCGTTTCCCTGCAAAGGCTTATGACCTCGTTGTAATCATTTCTTATGGCTGCAGACGGTTTAATAATCATATTGCCCCTCCTCATATCTTAATTATGCTCTTATTATATCATCATAATACTATAATAAGCAACAACCATCTTCTTGTTATTCAAAAAAAGAGTCCGGACAATTGTGCCCGGGCTCTTGATATCACTTTTTAAATGTTAAAGTATTCCTGTATCCAATAGCAGTTGCTTCCATTCATCTGAACTTCGGCTCAAAAAATGTTGGCAGTTAAGTACCAATTTTGATATTTTGCCAACATCGGCCTTGCTGCAGACCTTAAGTATTAGTCATCAAACCCCTCAGCAGTTGCCCTGTCGAAGATTTCTTCAACTTCCTTATCAGGTGCCTTGTCCATAAGCGTAACAGCTACCGCAGCCACAAAGCCTGCAATGAAGCCCGGAATAATTTCGTAGATGCCTGTTCCCGACATGAATGTCAGCCACAGCACATCGCAGGCAGCACCTGCAGTTACACCTGCTACGGCACCTTTATAGGTGAATCGTCTCCAGAACAGTGACAGAATTATGGTCGGACCGAAAGCCGAGCCGAATCCCGCCCATGCGTTTTCCACCAGATTCATAATAGCCTGTGCACCTTCAGCCTTGCTGGATGCGATGAAGTAAGCGATTACAGCTACGATGAGCACCACCAGGCGACCCATCCAGAGAACTTCTTTTTCACTTGCGTTCTTTCTGATAATCGGCTTATAAATATCGGATGTAAAAGAGCTGGAAGCCACCAGCAGCTGAGAATCGGCTGTTGACATTGATGCTGCCAGAATTGCCGCCATTAATACACCTGCTATGAAAGTAGGGAACAGCTTTCTGGCAAATGCGATAAAGACAGTCTTCTGTGCGCCTGCAGTGAGCAGCTCTTCTGCCAGAAGCATTCTTCCGAAGTATGCAATCAGACAGGTTGCTCCAAGTGAAAGAACTACCCATACAATTGCAACCGTTGCGCTCTTTTTAATCATGGATGGCTTTTCGATGGACATGAACCTTACCAGAATGTGAGGCATACCGAAATATCCAAGTCCCCATCCCAGACCGCTTACGATGTCTTTCCATCCGGAGGTAAACAGGCCTGTTCCAAACTCACATGTAACAGTCTGTCCGCTGGCACCGTCAGTGTATGTATATACTGTTTCCATTGCTGCAGTATCAAGATTCTGTGTAGCAACAATTACGATAGGCACTGCCAGTACCGCAGCGAGCATAAGAAGTCCCTGCATGAAATCCGTCCAGCAAACTGCCTTGAATCCTCCCAGGAAAGTACAGGCCAGCATTGCCAGTGCAAAGACTATCATAGCCGTACTTGTGCTCAGGCTAGGAAATACAGTTGTAAACACCGATGCGCCTGCCACAAATCCCGAAGCGACATATACAGTAAAGCAAACGAAAAATATAACGGCGCAGATAATCTGCAGAGTATTGCTCTTTGCCATAAATCTGTTGCTGAGATACTGCGGCAACGTAATAGCGTCACCTGCTGCTTTGGAAAACTTACGGAGTCTCTTGGCAACCAGAATCCAGTTTGCAGCCGTTCCAAGCGCCAACCCGATTCCTATCCACATCTGGCCGAATCCAAAAGCCATGATGCTGCCCGGAAGCCCCATGAGAAGCCACGCTGACATGTCCGATGCCTGAGCAGACATTGCTGTAACCCAAGGTCCCATGGATCTGCCGCCGAGGAAAAATTCCTTTTCCCCGTTGGTGTTTCTGTCTTTCATGAAGAAGTATACGCCTATGCCTACTATTAAGACGAAATACAGTATAAAAGCTAAAATCTCTGCGTTAAACATCTGCATCTCCTTTCTAAAGATCCAGTCCCGCGCTCAGGTTTCTCATAAAGTCCTGTACGTTGGTGACTATGCCTTTTGCAGCCAGGCTTCCTCTGTCTCCCAGCTTATTTGCCGCAAATTCTGATGTGTCTACCATGTAAAAATATACCGGTCTGATAGTTCCGTCCTCAAGAACCCTGTACGTCGGGGTCATATTGCCTGTTGCAATTGTGTGCAGTACAGTAGCCATGCCGATTACCGTTGTAGCTCTGCGCACATGAGAACGTATAGTATCCTGTCCTACATAGTTATTTTCGTAAACCTCCGGCAGAGGCCCGTCATCTCTGATAGAGCCGTTAAGTACGAATGGCACGTTATTCTTGACGCAGCTGTAGATAATGCCGTCCTTGATACCTTCCTTCTCAATAAACTCAGGAATGGAGCCGTGAGTATTGATTGCATTTATGGTATCCAGGTGGTTGTAATGTCCGTTAAAGTGAGCTTTCTGGTTTACGATATCGCAGCCTAGTGCCGTTCCCAGGAAGCCTCCCTCAAGGTCATGAGTTGCCAATGCATTTCCCGCAAGGAGAGCCTGGCAATAACCCTGGGCAATAAGCTCTGACATAATCCTTCTTGCCTCTACATCGAAGCTGCAGGCAGGTCCCAGCACCCAGACCACATATCCGTTGTTTTCCTTTTCATACTTAAGGAGCTCCACAAGATCCTTGTAGTCCTGTGTAAAGGATGTTTCTCTGCTTCTGCTCTGGCGGAAAGCGAAAGTATTCTTCGCATCCTCGGTCTCTTCTCTTGTCCAGCAATCGTCATGTACATATATGCCCTCGCTGGCATCTTCCGTTCTTCCTACGACGATTTTGTCATTTTCCTTAATATTTCTGAACTCGACAACCTTTATTTTTTCACCGTCCCATACAGGTACAGCATCCATTCTGCTGTCTTCAGCCAAGTACCATTTGCCATCTATTTTAAAATACTCAGGAAAAATCGATGTGGTGTGAAATCCCTTAGGAGCTGCCTTTGCATGAGGTGCTGTCATAAGTACAGCATCCGGTGCCTTTACAAATCTTTCCTGTGTAAAATCAGGTTCTCTATATTTTGCCATTTTAAAACTCATTTTTTGATACCTCTTTTCCCTTTTTAACTCTGCCATTGTAACACATTTAAAACAAGAACGAAACACAGAATATAGTCTGTACTTTTTTAAAGATTTTAGGTCGAATTATAT
>CALZOZ010000002.1 GCA_945828095.1 uncultured Clostridia bacterium | reverse complement strand
CTTTATCGAACTTGAATAGTTGATAAACATGGAACCCTTGAAATTTCAAGGGTTCTATTTTTATGTGACGACGAAATGATGACATGACATACATGGGAGCAGAAATCTTTCCGGTATTCTTTTACGAATTGCTGACAATAATAGCAGATGAGGGAAGATCGAAAGAAACATTTCGGCAGAGATTAAACTTTACTGCCGAAATGTTAATTGACATAATGAGAATTCAGATATATAATTATAATAGCAAAACAGCAGTAAATAGAGTTTATTGCCGAAATGCTAAGGGAGGTAGCGCATGGGAGAAACTGATTATCTGAAAAAATTTTATGACAGTATTTACTTTAACCGTGAAGAACTGTTTACTGAAATGAAAAATCACTCACAAGGCATTACGGAGGCTTATTTTAAAGCTAAGCTGCAGTCATTGTTAGACGACGGTGAAGTTGCACGAGTTGGACGGAATGCATATTGTGTCTGTAAGGAAAACGATAAAACCTACTCATATGATTATTCACAGGAAGCATATGACATTGCAGGACTTATAACTGATAATTATCCCTACCTCGATTTCCGCATCTTTGAGTTGATACAACTTAATGAGTTTATAAATCATCAGATAGCACATAATACTATTTTTGTATCCGTCGAGAAAGACCTTGGTGAATTTGTTTTCGATTCATTAAAGACAGTATATCCCGGGAAGGTTCTGATATACCCTACAGTTGAGATGTTTCATCAGTATTGGGTTGAAGGAATGATTGTAATACTTAAGCTCCCGACGGAATCTCCAAGAGGTAAAGGACATGTATGGGCTACGTGTATAGAAAAAATGATGGTAGATGCATTTTGCGAAAAGGTTATAGTATCTGCCTATCCATCAGAAGAAATAAGCAGTATTATTGAGAACATGTTTCACCAATACGCAGTTGATGAAAGCAAGCTGTTCAGATATGCCAGAAGACGGGGAGTGGAAAAAAAGTTCAGGACTTTTCTGCACGAAAAAACGAATATAACTTTAAGACTGGAGAACCGGAAGAATGATAACAAGAAATAATTATTCGCAGGAGCATATCAGAGAGCTGCAGGCATCGAGTAAAAAAGATCCGGCACTGATTGAGAGAGTTCTGCATGCATTTGGACTTCTGGAGGCAATCACGGGAGTTGGGATGCCTTTTATTTTTAAAGGCGGAACTTGTCTTATGCTGCTGCTGGATCATCCAATGAGATTATCGACAGATATAGATATTATTGTAAAGCCGGGAACGCATATTGAAGATTATATAAATAGAGCTGCAGAGATATTCCCGTTTAAATCTCAGGAAGAACAGGTTAGAGTAGGAAAAAATAAAATAGAAAAAAGACATTTCAAGTTCACATATGAATCGCCAATAACAGGCAAGGATATATATATTCTGCTGGATGTTATTTTTGAAGAAAATCATTATAAACATCTTGTGGAGAAAGAAATAAAGAATGATCTTCTGATGACTGAAGGCGAGAATCTGAAAGTAAAAATTCCGAGTATTAACTGCATTCTGGGAGATAAGCTGACCGCATTTGCACCGCACACCACAGGCATTCTTTTGAATACAGGAAAAGATATGGAAGTGATGAAGCAGATGTATGACGTGCATACGTTGCTTAATAAATTTGACGATTTTGATGAAATGATCAGTACATATAATTCTATTATAGATCAGGAAATTGCATATAGAGGGACACATATTGATCGAAATGATGTGCTGGATGACACATATGCAGCTGCACTTTGTATTGCCTCGAGAGGGAAAACTAATTGGGAAGAATATCGGTACTATGTCAACGGAATAAGAAGTCTCAGAAGTCACCTCTTTGAAGAAAATTATTCTCCGGAAATAGCGGCAAGGAAAGCTGCAAAGATCCTTTATCTGACAACATGTATTAAAAAGGGTGTTCATTTTCACAAAATTGAAGATCCGCTTTTGTATAAAGACAGAAACTATATAGGAACAGAAATGAGTTCGTTGAAATACTTTAGGAAAGTAGATATGGAGGCATTTGCTTATACTATTGAAACAGATTTGCTGTTGAACTCTTAACGGAAACCACGAGATCAGCCTGAATACAATCAGACAGTATATCGAATACCTTGTAGATGCTTTTATTATAAACAAGGCAAACAGATATAATGTAAAGGGAAGAAAATATATAGGAACTCCTTTAAAGTACTATTTTGAAGATGTTGGTCTGAGGAATGCAAGGCTTGGATTCAGGCAGATCGAAGAAACGCACCTCATGGAGAATATTATCTACAACGAATTAAGAAGCAGAGGGTATACTGTTGACGTAGGTGTTGTAGAAAAGCGTGGAATCAATGAAGAAGGCAAAGATGAAAAAAAGCAGCTTGAGATAGATTTTGTTGCCAATATGGGTAGTAAACGCTATTATATACAGTCAGCTTTCAGTATGCCGACAGAAGAGAAACGTAATCAGGAGAAGGCATCATTACTTAATGTAAATGATTCCTTCAAGAAGATTATTGTGACACATGAAAAGCCTCCTGCGATAACATCCGTATTATCACAGGAGGCTTTTGGTTGCAGGGATGTTTTTACTTCTTATTATCCCATTTTGTCTTTAAGAGTTTTTGTAAATACAATATCTGCAATCAGGTCAAAGACACCGCTGGCAAGAAGGCCGATGCCCAGCATAACCAGCAGAATTTTCATGGTTGAGAACGGGTTCACCATGACGATGATACCGAAGATAGTAATAATCAGGGAAACTATCATTACCCCTTTCTGGTATCCGAAGCCGAATTTCTTCAGATTGAGAACATTCTGCATTCCCTCGATTCCCTTGAAAGTAATCATGAAGCCCAGCACGAACGGAACAAGAATTATGAACATGGTGCTCTTCATGAGTACAAAAAGTCCAAGGAGTATGAGGCTGATGCCGATGGCAAATCCGTTGGTGTCCTCGGCGATTCTGGTTTCAACCTTGGTCGCCATATATGAGGCGAGCTTTATAAGGCCTATGATAATTGCTGCGCCTGCCAGTAGGTAGCAAAAGACATCTTCTACCAGGGAAGGTTTCATTATAAGTGCAAGTCCCATGAGGATATAAATGAGGGACGAGGCAAATTTGGATATATTTTTGTTTTTCATTTTACTTACCTCCAGACAAGTTTATTTTAGCACAGCTTTCTGCGGGAGACAAGAAGTTTGGTGCTCTGAGCCCCAAAGTAAACCGAATAATCCGCAAATTATTGCAAATTAAAATTATTAGTTTACTTTTTGGAGCGGCTTCACCGTTGGCATCGTGGCTGCCGACATGAAAGTAAACCGAAAAGTCCGCAAACCATTGAAAATCATAATCTTTGGTTTACTTCTTATGGTGGCACTACCGCCGGCACCAAGACAGCCGGCATAAAAGTAAACCGCCCAAACCCGCAAACCATTGAAATTTAAAAAATGTAGGTTACTTTTTAGTTTTTATTCTTCATTGCAGAAGGGTACAGAAAATGTTAGAATGGATAATAGATGAAAATTAAGTAAACAAATCGGAGGCACGATTTATGAGACAGCAGCTTACGGCGCTTCGCCGCGAAATGAAGGCGGAGGGCATTGATGCATATCTTATACCTACTACGGATTTTCACGGGTCCGAGTATGTAAACGAATATTTTAAATGCAGGGAGTTTGTGTCCGGGTTCACCGGTTCCGCGGGGACACTGCTTGTGACCGCTGACTGGGCAGGACTTTGGACCGACGGACGGTATTTTCTGCAGGCGGCGGACCAGCTTAGGGGAAGCGGCATTGACCTTATGAAAGAAAGAGAAACGGATGTACCGACAATAGATGAGTTTCTTATGAGCAATCTGCCGGAAGGAAGCTGCCTGGGCTTTGACGGCCGGGTGGTGAGTTATAGAGAAGCACAGGGCTATGAGGAGCATTTTAAAATCCGGTGGGATGCTGACCTGGCGGGCCGCATCTGGGAAGCATGGGGCCAGGGTGAAAGCGGGAGCCGAGATGAAGCATTGGGCCAAGGCGAAAACAGGCCTGAACTTATCCCATCGCCAATATACGATATACCTCTGTCAGTAACGGGGGAAAGTTCAGATTCCAAGCTGAATCGCGTCCGTCAGGCAATGAAGAAAAAAGGCGCAGACATGCACCTGATGACGAGCCTTGAGGAAATCGCGTGGCTATATAACCTGAGGGGAAATGATGTGGAAAACACCCCTGTGTTCTATGCCTTTGCCATAATCGGCCGGGAAAAAGAGAAGCTGTATGTGCTGGACGAAGGTTTTATAAATGATGCGGAAAGAAGGGCCGCCGCAGCCTTGCCTGAGACAACGGAGGTTTTGCCGTATTTTAGGATTTTCGACGACCTTAAAAAACTACCGGCGGGAAAGCTTCTTCTCAGTGAGGAAAGGGTAAGCTATGCCATGGCAAAGTGCCTTCCTGGCACCGTTGAAATAATAGACGGCGCCAACCCGGCAGAGCTTATGAAGGCGATAAAAAATGAAACCGAAATCAGCTGTACAAAGCAGGCCCACATAAAGGACGGTGCAGCTGTGGTGCAGTTCATATATTGGGTAAAGAAGACCATGGGTGAGGATGCGGAACCGGCAGCCGGCGGTGAAGGCGGACTTGAGGCAGTCGGACAGACCACTCTGACAGAAGTGGATGCGGCAGATTATCTTTTGGAGTGCAGGCGCGGACAAAAAGGTTTTCACGACCTCAGCTTTTCCACTATATCAGCGTACGGTTCCAACGGAGCCATCGTCCACTACAGTCCGGAACCGGAAACCTGCTTTGCACTCAAACCTGAGGGCTTCCTGCTGCTGGACTCAGGAGGGCAGTATGAAGACGGAACCACAGATATAACCAGGACTATTGCTCTCGGACCACTGACTGAGGTCATGAAAAGGCACTACACCCTGGTGCTCAAAAGCCATATAGCCTTGGCATCGGCACGTTTTGCTGAAGGAACCAAGGGTATAGAGCTTGATGTGACAGCAAGAGCGCCCCTTGCCGCCGTAGGTCTGAACTATAACCATGGCACAGGACACGGGGTAGGGCATCTCCTCAGCGTTCACGAGGACCCCAACAACATAAGTCCAAGAGGCGGAGACTGCCCGATTATGGAGGGTATGGTTACCAGCGATGAGCCGGGGCTTTACCTGACGGGTGAGTATGGCATCAGACTTGAAAACGAAATCCTCTGCGTAAAAGGGGAGGACGGAATGCTGGAATTTGAGCCGATCACATGGTGTCCTTGGGAACGCGAGGCGATTTTGCCGGAGCTTCTCACAGAGCAGGAAAAGAAATGGATTAACGACTACCATCAGACCGTTTATAAAAAGCTGTCGCCGCTGCTTGATGATGACATCGCTGCATGGCTCAAAACCCAGACGGCAGACATACAATAGATGAAAGGAAGAAAAATCAAAATGAATATAATAAGCTACGGGTGGCCCATCGCCTTGCTGGTGGTAGCACACACCATTTATCAGATAAGTGCAAAGTCGGTGCCGGAGGCCATGGACCCCTTTGCCGCAGTTTTCTTTAACTATGTAATTGCAGCAGCTCTGGCATTCGGCCTCTGGATGATCATGGGGCAGGACAGAAGCCTTCCGACCCAGCTTGGCAAGATGAACTGGGCTCCGGTTACCATGACTATGGCTATAACTGCAGTAGAGGTTGCATCGGTTTTCATGTACAAGGTGGGCTGGAATATCAGCATAGGCTCAACCATATCCAGCATTATGACAGCTATCGCGCTGGTAGGTGTGGGAGTGCTTATCTATAAAGAAGTGGTGACTGCCAATCAGCTTATAGGCATCGGACTTTGCATTGTCGGCCTGGTAGTTATGAACAGATAAACGAAAATCCCCGAGGGACGGCATGGAGTAAGGTTATGCCGCAGCCCCGGGGATTGTTATTTATTCGTAGAGCTTTTTGTCGATAGGAATTTTTTCTTCCTCAGAAAGGTCGAAGCCTAATGTTCCGCCCGGATTCATGATGTTGTCCGGGTCAAAGTGTTCTTTGAGAGTACGGAACACTTCGTATTCGTTATTTCCAAGGAAACCTTCCAGCCAAGGTGCAAACATCTTACCGATGCCGTGGTGATGGCTCATGGAAGCGCCGCTCTTCTGGATAGCGTCCAGGATTCCGGCATGGTAAGCCTTGAATTCAGCAGGATCATGCATTCTGGTGATGAAAATCCAGTAAAGGTTTGCGCCCTGAGGATATACATGGGACATGTGGGTCATGCAGATGGTGTGAGGTCTTGATTTGCAGTATTTGCGGACCTCAGCGTGAACTTTGCTCATGTTGCTCCAGTTAACTGTACATTCCATGGTGTCCATTACAATACCGAAGTCCTGCATGGTGTCACGCATGTAAGGGTCGTTGAAACGTCCGGATTCCCAGGCCTTGGTTACGATGCCTGTAAGGCCGAAACCGCCGTATTTGCGGCAAACCTTCTTAGTGTGCTTTGCAAGATTCTTTGAGAAGCCCTTTTCGCCGTTGGTAAATCCAAGGAAGAGGCACATCTTGCCAGGCTCGAAACCTTTCATCTTAAACAGATGACGCAGCGGAGAGTCCACAACATTGTAAAGGTGGAGCATGATTTCAGTTTCTTCCGGGTCGGAAAGACGGAATACGGAAGGATATCCTGCCTCGGACTGCATGATTTCACGGGCGGCAGCCTGAGCTGTTTCCCAGTCCTTGAACATATATGAGTAACGGACAACGTTTTCCGGCATGTGGCGGAAGATTTTGAGTGTTACATGAGTAAGTACGCCGAAGGTGCCTTCGCTTCCCATCATAATCTGGTTAAGGTCAGGACCGCAGGCCTTTCTCGGGTATGTATCGGTTTTGATATTTCCGATAGGGGTTGCATATTCCTGTGCGATTACGATATCGGAAATGCAGCCATAATATGTGGAGTTCTGGCCTGCACCCCTTGTTACTACCCAGCCGCCTACAGAGGAATATTCGAAGCTCTGAGGGAAGTGACCGCAGGTATAAGCTCTCTTTGCTCCGAAAAGCTTCTGAGCGTTGTTAAGGGTTTCCTCAAGCTTAGGACCGCTCATACCGGCTTCAACTGTAATGGTCTGGTCGATTTCATTGAAAGAAACAACCTTGTTGAAACGGAGTCTCATGTCCAGGGAAATACCGCCTTTGACACATTCCACGCCGCGAGTAACGGATGAACCGCCGCCGTAAACGTAAACAGGAATCTTCTGTTCCTGGCAGTATGCTACGATTTCTTCAATCTGCTCCTTGCTGTCCGGATAAAGAACGGCGTCCGGAACGTTTTCTGCGATTTTGTTACGAAGACGCATGATGTCGTACATGGTCTTGCCGTAGGCCACGGAAAGACGTGCGTAGTCATCTGCGCGAACAAATTCATCGCCGCAGATCTGTCTGAAGCGGGCAAGCTGTTCATCTGTAAGCTTGATAGGAAGGTCGAAACTTACTTCCTCAAGCCCCAGGTCTTCGCTGTATTCCCTGAAATCATCGTCGCTGACCTCGAAGCGTTCCTTCATGAGTTTGTACAGTGACTCTCTCGGAGCCTTTATCTGGCGCTTTTCGCCCCACTTGAATATAGAACGGTAGCTCTTATCTGAAAAATCGTCGTCGAACCACTTAGGCTCGAATTCTTTATATGGATGTGCCATGTTTTTCCTCCATTTCCTTGCTTACATTATATAAAGGTTTTAATTTGTCAAAAATCTTAGCAAAAATATCATTGAAAATCTTGTCGTAGGTCTCGTGAACCTCCATGTCAGGCTTGAATTCATCGGTGATGTGAACCATCGATTCGATAGCCTCGTCCAGATTCTTGAAGCGTCCGATTGCGGTAAATGCAATAGCGGAGCTTCCTATGACAGCTGCCTCGTGGGTCTGGCTTCTGTAGACAGGCAGGCCGAACATGTCGGCTGTGATCTGGCATATTTCAGCGCTTCTTGAGCCTCCACCCGCAACATAGACGCCCTTGGTCTTGGTCTTCATGCGCTTTTCCAGGGTTTTCATTCCGTCCATGAGGGCGAAGTTGATGCCCTCTATAATTGCCCGGTAAATATGAATTCTGGTATGTACATCTGAAAATCCGATTACTGCTCCTCTGGCATTAGGCATGGACACACCCGGGGTGAAGTAAGGCTGGAAAACAAGCCCTTCGCAGCCCGGCGGTATCTCGGCAAGGCGCCTGTTCAGAAGCTCTTCGGCAATCATGCCTTTGCTTGCGGCTTCTGCCACTTCCTTTTCGGCAAATTCGCGCTTGAACCAGGATATGAGCCAGTAGCCTCTGTAAATCTCGATTTCCGGATTGTATCTGCCTTTGTATGCGGCAACGTATGGCGGGAAGAACCGCTGAGGCTCCACGTATCTGTCGATGGTGTACTGGATTGTGGCGGTGGTGCCGAAGCTTACGGCCGCCTTTTCCGGGGTGGTGCAGGAGAGCCCGATGGTCTCGCAGCCTTTGTCCGAGCCGGTGGCTATGAGAGGGAGACCTTCGGGGATGCCTGTCTGAGAGGCGGCCTTTGCTGTGATGTGGCCGATGGTTTCTCCCGGAAGGCACAGCTCGCAGAGCTTTTCACCAGGGATAGGAAAGACGCAGTAGGTCAGGTCTTTCGGTGTCTGCCAGCGGGAGTTCTTGTTGTCATAAGGCACATGGCCCACTATGTTGGCTGTGGAGTCTTTCATTTCTCCTGTGAAGCAGAAGTTCATGTAGCCGGAAAGCATCATGTATTTATAGGTTTTTTCCCAGTTTTCCGGTTCATTTTTGCGGATCCAGTTGCAGTGGCTGATTTTGCGTATCAGCTCTGCTGTAGATGTCATGCCTGCTGCAGCAAAAAGCATCTGGTTCAATGCAGGAAAGGGTTCGCTGATTTCCGTTTCCCGTTTGTCCAGCCACAGGATAGCAGGGCGGACAGGGTTTCCGTCTTTGTCCAGGCAGATGTCCGTGTCACGGATGGTTGTAATGCTTACAGCCTGAATATTGTTCCAGAGCTCACCGGCCTCTTCTTTAAGCGCCAGAGAGGCTTTGCAGATGTTTTCCCAATAAAATTCCCCCTTTTGCTCGGCCCAGCCCGGGTTTATGCTGAAATACGGCTTTTCAAAAGCTATTTGCTTCTTGCATACCAGATTCCCCCTGTCGTCAACCAGCACAGCTCTGAGGCTCTGGGTTCCGATGTCAAAAGTAAGTACTAAAGGTTTCATGTTTGTTACCTCGCTGGACTTTATAAGTCCGAAGCAGCTATAACGTTTATTCCCGTTCCGGCCAGGTCAGTGAGAACCACTTCCCCGCACCGCAGGTTTTTTTCTATTAAGACTGACTGCAGCTCTTTAAGAGCATCGCCGATCAGTTTCTTCGGTATTTCCCCGTCTGTCCTCACAGGCAGCCACGGCATTGTGCTGAAGGATGTTCTTACAGTGGTGGTGAGGGAGCGGGTAGGGTTGGTCAGCTCAGCCTGAGCAAATTTTTCGCCTCGCTTGCATTTGTTTCCTGTAACAGACAACTGTCCGTCCTCGCCCATGGCGGCATTGAGTCTGCAGCCGTTAGGGCATACGATGCATATAAGCTCTTTGCCTTCTTTACTGTTCATGTTCATCCACCTCCATTGTGAACTGCAGAGGACCTGCGCCCTGAAGTTTTGCAGCTTCAATTTCTATCTTTTCCATTTCAGGAGGTCTGAGTCCTGCAAATACCTTCGAAAAGACCTCTTTTCCGTCCATGAAGGCCTTCACTCTGGTGCGGCCTCTGGTCTTTGATGTGCGGAAGAAAAACGGTACTGAGTCTTTGGCCGGAAGGTCAATATGGGATGGAACTATGTAGCCGAAGTTTTTATCTGTCTTTACTTCCACTGACTTCAGCCTGTGTTCATGTCCTGACTTGGCATAAGCCGCCGCTGCCCGTCCTGCGTTTTCGCCGCTTTCGCTTACGTAGTCCACAAGGTCGTTGACATGCAGGGCATTGCCGCAGGAGAAGATTCCCGGTACTGTTGTCTCATAATCCTGATTGCATTCCGGTCCTTTAGTGGCCCTGGAAATTTTAACGCCCAATGATTCTGCCAGCTCGTTTTCAGGAATAAGTCCCACGGAAAGTATCAGTGTATCACATGGAATATATTCTTCCGTGCCCGGAATAGGGTTCATTCTTTCATCTACAGCGGAAACTGTAACGCCGGTGAGACGTTCTCTTCCGTGAACCTCTGTAACTGTCTTTGACAGGTGAAGGGGTATGTCGAAATCAACAAGGCATTGGTATATGTTGCGCATAAGTCCGCTGGGTTCAGCCTTGGCTTCGTAAACGCCCAGGACATTGGCTCCCTCAAGGGTGAGTCTTCTTGCCATTATGAGGCCGATATCGCCGGAACCCAGGATTACGCAGTTTTTGCCGGGGAGCTGACCCAGTATGTTTATGTAGTACTGGGCAGAACCCGCTGTCAAAACACCTGCAGGTCTGGTTCCGTGGATTGCCACCTGCCTTGCCGTTCTTTCTCTGCAGCCGGTGGCAAGGACAAGGCTCTTGCTCTTAACCTGTTCAAACCCGCTGCTCTGAATCAGTGACAGAAGGAAGCCTTCATCAGTTTTTTCTATTCTGGATGCAAAGGTAAGGGCTCTGACCTCTACATCGGTTTCTTCCAGCTTGTGCATAAATCTTGTGGCGTATTCGCAGCCGGAAAGCTTCTCGCCGAAACGCAAGAGTCCAAAGCCGTCGTGGATGCACTGCTTAAGCACGCCTCCCAGTCTGTCTTCTCTTTCAATGAGGAGCACATGGGCACCTTGCTCGTGTGCGGAGATGGCGGCTGCAAGTCCTGCCGGGCCGCCGCCGATAACGGTTACATCGTAGGTCTTTGCATTTTTATTCATGACGGCCGCCTCCTTTCTCCTGCGGGGTGCCGTTCTCTTGTTCGGCACCGTTCTCTTGTTCGGCACCGTTCTCTTGTGCGGCGCCTTTCTCGCCTGTGAGAATTTCGCTTCCTTCATAGCCTTTGCGTACCTGCTGAAGAGGGATGTGCTTTTCCTCGGCTATGATATTTACTACATGAGGACCGCAGAAACCGCCCTGACATCTTCCCATACCCGGACGCACGCGGCGTTTGATGCCGTCAACGGTGTCACAAGGAAGGCTTCTTCTCATAGCGTCGAGGATTTCGCCTTTGCTGACCTCTTCGCAGCGGCAGACAATAATGCCGTAGTCCGGGTTTGCGGCTATGAGCTTTTCACGGTCCTCATCGGACATCTCCTTTGGCTTTACGATAGCCTGGCGGACAGGGTTGAAGTTCTCATTTGGCTCAACGGTCATCTGCTTTGAAAGCATTTTACATGCCAGCTCTTCGATGGCCAGACCGATGGCCGGTGCAGCAGTAAGTCCCGGGGACTGAATGCCGGCTGCGTGAATTATATTGCTTGTGAATCTGCCGTTTTCTATGATGAAGTCTTCTTCATAGGTGGCAGCTCTGATTCCTGTAAAGTAGGTGATAATATCACCTGTAGTCAGCCATTTGCCGGCATGATTGTGCTTCTCAAAAGAATTCTGTATGCTGTCCTTGTGGGTGGCAAAGTCTTCTTTTTCAATGGTTTCTATGGCATCAGGTCCGATGAGGACGTTGCCGTCTACGGTGCCTACGATGCCGCCGCCCTTGGTATGGCCGGTCTTTGACTGGGTTCCCATGAGGGAGTATATAGTATTGATGTGGCGACGGGCTTTTTTATCGAGGATGGCGTTGGTGCCTTTTCTCGGGTGGATGGAGAAGAATCTGTCTCCTGCCATCTGGGCTATGTCCTCGGCAAAAACTCCTGCCGCGTTGATTACAATCTTAGGATAGATGACTCCGCGGTTGGTGGTCACACTCTTTATGGTGGTTTTGCCGTCATTTTCCTCTGTTTCCATGGAAAGCACCGCTGTGTCAAGGCTGATCTGTGCGCCGTTGTCTATGGCATTTTCGGCCAGGGCGATGGTAAGTCCGTAAGGGCAGACCATTCCGGCACCGTCAAAGTAAAGTGCGAATTTGGCTTCTGGTGAGACATCAGGCTCTACTTTACGAAGTTTGCTGCCTGTAACTACATGTGCCTTTCCTGCTACGGTCATATTACAGTAAGGAACGGAAAGAGTCATGAACGGCAGATACCAGCCTTTCTTAAAACAAAGGTACTGTCCGGTTCTCTCAAACGGCACATTCAGGTCGCTGCAAAGCTTGTCGTAAATGGAATTACCCCAGTTGTTCATCTTCTTTTTAAGAAGTCCCGGAGTTATATCGATTCCCGGATGAACCATGCCGTCGTTTCTTGATGAGGCATGAAGAGCCACATCGTATTCCTTGTCTACAAGCAGTATGTCCAGCTTGTTCTTGGAAAGTTCCCGGGCGATGGCACAGCCTGTTACTCCGCCGCCGATAATGAGGATATCAGGTGTTCTGCCTTCCAGTGTCTTGTCGGTCAGCTTTGGAAGGATAGGGGCCGGTTTTTCTTGGCCGGGCACGGTTACATCGCTGACAATATGCTTTAAGCCGCCTTTTTCGGCACAAAGAAGTCCGGCTTCAACTGCCTCTTCCCAGGTGGAAGCGGTTCCGGTCAGATGAAAATATTCTCCGGAGTCTTCTATGCGGATGGAGCCGCTGAAGCGGGCATCCAGCTTCTGCTGTTTTTTCTTCAGATTCAAATATATCACCCCTTCGTAGTGTGTATTATGGTTTGTTTATTACAGTTTATGATTTATATACATTACGACCGGCATGGAGTCAGTCGCACGACCGACTCTCTTATGCATATATTTTACCATTGAAATCGTCCGCGGTCAATGGTATGCTAGAAATACATCGAAATGTGTCGAAGGCGGCCCGTGGCTGCCCTGAACGGCTGCCGGAATATAAGAGGCGAAAGTGCAATCCCCCCCAAAAAAGTGTGAAAAAAGCCGATTTGATGGGGGTCGGAATTACAATAAATGAGCATAATGTAATTATTTAGGCAGAGATTATCCAGTTTAAGGAATATAATGTAATTATATTGCTGCATCACCCCCCGCAAATCGAATATTTTGATTGATTTTGGGGGAAAATGAGCGCGATCCAAGAGCGCGAGCCCGGCCAAGTGGGAAAGGCAGCGAGCGGCAACCCGGCGAAATGGAACGGCACAGTAACATTAACAGACAAGTATGGAGGTTAAGCCATGGCGGCACCGCATAATGACAATATAAAGGAAAAGATTTTAAAGGCGGCTTCACAGCTGCTGACAGAAAAAGCGTTCAACGAGATTTCCCTTGCCGAAATCGCGGCCAGAGCCGGGGTGGTCAAGGGAAGCGTTTATTACTACTATAAGAACAAAGACGACATACTTTATGACGTGGCCGATGGCTACCTTATGGGTATGTACGATGAACTGGTGGCATGGATGGACAACAAGGAAAAGGATACCTCTCTGCCCAGACTTTTGCGCTACGTGTTGTCACGAGGTGCATATGATCCGGCGGGCGGCCTCAGACTTCATCTTACCGTGGATGCGGTGGACGGAAACGAAAGAATAAAGACAAGGCTTATCGAGAGGTATCGTACTTTCAGAAAAACAATAGGAAATGCCATCGCAGAAAGAAGGGCAGGTTCGGATGCTGACTATTCAGGCTGGCTGGTTCTTACGGTGCTCGACGGGCTCATGCTCCAGCTTTTGCTTGGGAACGACGAAATAGATGGCGATGAATTTATTAAAAAATTCATCCAGCAATTTTCCTGTTGAAATTCCCGCCCTCGCTATGGTATAATAGAGCGGATAACGTATATAAGTTCACAATGAGCCGCTTTCCCGGCGGCATGGGTGAATGTTTCTACAAACTGCCAAACAGTTTACTATAGGTTATTCCGCTTATAGTACCCTGAGGGCGGTTTTTTTGTGCCCGAAAGTAAGGAATAAGAGACTGTACAGGAGGATTAAAATATGAAATGTGATGTAGTTATAGTTGGAGCAGGACCGGCGGGGATTTTTACTGCGCTGGAAATGATCAAACAAGGCAGCGATAAAAAGATTATAATTGTTGAGAAAGGCCGTGCCATTGAGAACCGCAGATGCCCTAAGAATGTTACCAAGAAATGCGTAAACTGCAGGCCATGCAGCATTACTACGGGATTTTCCGGAGCGGGGGCATTTTCCGACGGTAAGCTTTCCTTAAGCTGTGAGGTGGGTGGCGACCTTCCTAACCTTATCGGGGAAAACTACGCTCAGGAGATGATTGACTACACTGATAAAATATACCTGGAATTCGGTGCTGATACCAAGGTGGAAGGCATCGGCCAGACGGAAAAGGTTAAGGATATAAGAAAGAGAGCCATTCAGGCCGGTCTCAAGCTGGTAGATTGCCCTATACGCCACCTGGGAACGGAAAAGGCTCAGGAAATATATTTAGCTATCGAGAGATTTCTGCAGGAAAAGGGCGTAGAAATTATCTTCGGATATAACTGCAGCGATGTAATTCTGGAGAATGGAAACTGCAAAGGCATCATAATAGAAAAAGAGAACAGTTCTGACGACGGCTCCGGCAGCGATAAAATTGAGATACTGGCAGACCATACGGTAATCGCAACAGGCCGCCGTGGAGCGGAGTGGCTGGAAAAGATCTGCGCCAAGTATGACATTGCCCACGCGCCGGGAACCGTAGATATTGGAGTGCGCGTAGAGGTGAGAAACGAAATTATGGAGGACGTCAACAACGTGCTCTACGAATCCAAACTCATCGGCTATCCGCAGCCTTTCAAAAATAAGGTGAGAACCTTCTGCCAGAATCCGGGAGGATTTGTCAGCCAGGAAAACTACGACGATGACCTTGCTGTGGTAAACGGCCATTCATATAAGGAACTCAAATCACAGAACACCAACCTGGCCATCCTGTGCTCCCACGACTTTACTGAGCCTTTCAATCAGCCCATCGAGTATGCCAAGAAAATAGGTGAGCTGACCAACATGCTTGGTGCCGGTCATATTCTGGTACAGCGCTACGGCGACATTCTGGACGGAAAACGTACATGGGAAAAGGAACTTTCCCGCTCCAACGTAAAGCCTACCCTGCCTGATGCTGTGGCAGGTGATATTACAGCAGCTATGCCGTACCGTGCAATGATAAATATAATCAACTTCATTCAGGCCGTTGACCACGTGGTGCCGGGCTTTGCGGGAACCGAGACTCTGCTTTACTCGCCGGAGCTGAAATTCTACAGCAACAAGGTGAAGATGGACACTGACTTCAACACCAATGTGAAGGGGCTCCACTGCCTGGGCGATTCCAGCGGATGGACCAGAGGTCTGATGATGGCATCGGCTATGGGTGTGATTATGGGTAGAAAGCTTGCAGAATAGGCGCAAAAAAGTGCTTGTCATCGGGCGACAGTTTTATGTGTGTGTTGCATATACGCTGTCGCCCTTCTTTATACATTTTTTTCTCACGAAGCCCGCAAATATTGAATTCTAGATGAAAAGTAGAAAAAGCCTCCAAAGGGTGCGGGGTATCTGCACCCGAGAAAAATCCAACACCAAAAAAGCAACCCTTTTTACAGCTAATTTTGCCTGAACAGAGCTTCCTTTTACATGTTATGCATGCCTTGCAGACTTATCACGGGTGCAATTTTTCCTATTTTTTATCTTTTATGCGGACTTCAGCCATTGATAGGAAAAAAATGAATAAAAGTCGTGGCGGCAAAGGGACTCATACGGGAGAGGGGTATTTGGCCGTGCTCATTAAGGGGCAGAATCATCATTGGCAAAACAAAAAGTGCTTGTCACCGAGGGACAGGTTGTTTACAATAGTAGTAAGCATATCAGAATATGAACAAAACGGAGGAAAAAATCATGCTGGAAACAGGTATCAAGGCACCGTCATTCAATCTGCCGGACCAGAACGGCAACATGCGCAGCCTTGAGGAATTTAAAGGTAAAAAAGTAGTGCTGTATTTTTACTCGAAGGACAATACTGCAGGCTGCACCAAACAGGCCTGCGGCTTTGGGGAACTCTACCCGCATTTCCTGGAAAAGGGAGCAGAGGTAATCGGAATCAGCAAGGACAGCACTGCATCCCATAAAAAGTTCGAGGAAAAGTTCAATCTTCCTTTTACACTTCTGGCTGATACGGAGCTTGAGGCCATAAAGGCCTATGATGTATGGCAGGAAAAGAATATGTACGGCAAAAAAACAATGGGCGTGGTTCGCACCACATATTTAATCGATGAAAACGGAATAATAGAAAAGGCCTTCGGAAAGGTGAAGGCAGCAGAGAATCCGGCAAAGATGCTGGAGGAACTTTAATTGATAAATATTGAGAATTCAGGAGGCAGCAGGAAGATAAAATGAAAAAGAAACTTTTAATCGTAGTGGACTATCAAAATGACTTTGTTACAGGCTCTTTGGGCTTTCCGGCAGCGGTGGATATTGAGGACAGCATAGCCGCTAAGATAGAAAAATACCGCGGATACGGAGAGGGCGGACAGGTGATTTTCACCATGGACACCCACGGAAAAAACTATATGGAAACCCAGGAGGGAACCAACCTGCCGGTGCCTCACTGTATCAAGGGTGAAGCAGGCTGGGATCTTTACGGCAAGGTTGCAGGACTTAAAGAAGAACAGGACATGATATTTTCCAAGCCGACCTTCGGTTCCATCGAACTGGCCGATTACTTGAGAGACAGAGCTGATGAGTATGAAAGCGTTGAGCTTGCAGGTGTTGTAACTAATATCTGCGTTATTTCCAACATGGTGCTGGCCAAGGCTGCAATGCCGGAAGTCCCAATTGCAGTTGACGCATCCTGCGTAGCTTCAAACGACCCTGAACTGGGAGAAAAGGCTCTGGCCCTGATGGAAAACCTTCATGTCAAAGTTATAAGATAACGCACCGCATAAAAGAAAGAATAAAGGTAAAGCTATGATTTTTCTTAACAACGCATATACCACGGCAGTGAAACCGGAAAGTGTAAAAACAGCACAGCCTGCCGATGCAGAAATTGCAAAGGTAAAGCTTGCGGAACTTTTCCACATGAAAAATCCGGAGAACATTATTTTTACCCACGATGAGTTTCAGGCCATGGATATTGTGCTCAGAAGTCTTATCGGGCCGGGAGACCATGTGATTTCCACGGTGATGGAGCAAAGCTCCACTGTTTCGGTTCTCGATGACCTTACAGCTGAGGGGGCTGAGGTCACTTACATAGGAGTGAACAGCTACGGAAGGCTGAAATATGAGGATATTGAGGGAGCCATAAAAGAGAATACAAGGTTTATTGTGGTATCCCACGGCTCCAATGTTACGGGCAACATAAACGATATGGAAATTATCGGGACCATAGCAAGGCGGCATAAACTTATGGTGATATGTGACGGATCGCAGACAGCGGGAGCCTGTGAAATCAATCTGGAAACTTTGGGAGCGGATGTTTTCTGCTTTGCAGGACACAAAAAGCTCATGGGACCTTATGGAATCGGCGGAATCTGCCTGAGAGAGGGTATCAGCCTTGACGGCAAGCTTGTCGACAGCATAGGTGAGATAAAACCTGAGATTTACGGCGGATTCTGTGCAGCCCTGGATTTCATCAGAGAAAAGGGAATCTACGGCATTTCCATCTTCCCTCACAGACTGGCCAAGCGTTTCTTCGAGTCTGTTCAGTCTATGGACAAGGTTACTGTTTTCGGAGATTTCGGAACGGGTGTGAGAGTACCGACAGTGGCTGTAAAGGTGGAAGGCTTTACGCCTGAAGAGGTAAAGCTTCACATGAGAAAGAACGGCATTGTGGTCAAATCAGGTTCCATGGAGGCTCCTGCGCTTATGGAGGCTATGGGAACACCTGAGGGACTTACACGATTCAGCTTCGGGTATTTCAACACTCGCCGCGATGTAAACGATGCAGTATGGGTGCTTATGGATCTTCTTGGACTGGACGATCTGTACCTGCTGTCATAGTTTTTAAAAAATATCGTTCCACCGCCAAAAGTCAACCCTTCGAGCCCTGGAACCATTGAAAAATGATATGTAAAGGCCGACAATTTTGCCTTCCTTGTGAAATTCTCAGGCTAAATCGATCAAAAAAGTCATCCTTCTTACGATGAAAATCGGCAAAAAGGATGACTTTTTGTAATAATGTGTAATTAAATTGTCATAACAGGAACAAAATAAAGTGATTGTGTCAACCTTGCAAGCTCTGAAACCATTGGAAAAAGATGCTTCAAGGTTGACAATGCTATAATTCTTTAATCCTGCATTCAATCTGCTTTATAATTTCTTTGAAATATTCGTCATTATGTCCCGTTGGGTCAGGGAGTTCCCAGTTGTAATCAAAGGCCCTGCCGATATATGGACATCCCACATCACAGCCCATTGAGATGACAATATCCGGGTCAGGAAGCTCTTCGAATGTTTTGCTGTACTGCGTCAGCTCCATGTCGATGCCGTAAAGCTCCTTTATCAATCTGACGGCATCCTGATTTATCTGAGGCTTTGTCTCTGTTCCGGCAGAGTAAAACTCAAAATCTTTTCCTCTAAAATGCTTGCCGAGGGCTTCAGCAATCTGACTGCGGCAGGAGTTGTGCACGCAGATAAAAGCTACTTTTTTCTTAGTCATTTCTTAGTACCTGATAACAGCCCGCACAGGGCATGCATAACTGCAGTAACCGCAGGTTAAACACCGGGACTGGTCAATTTCGGCCAGCCCGTTTTTATTGTAAAAAATCGCCTTGGAAGCGCAGACTTTCATGCAGCTGCCACAGCCTTCACAATCCTCCTGGTTTATACGCATTTTTTTATGTGATGTATCAGGATTGTAGTCTGCCGACATGGTGCCGTCAAGATAGCTGACAATATCGTCTATTTCCGATTTGCTGCCAAAGCCTATCATGACTGACTGGATTTCTTCCTTGGAAAACACGTAGTCGAGGGATTTCTGATAGTTTTCCGTCAGATTGCCGCCGCCGAAGGCTTTCATGGTGAAAACGCCTTTCCCAGCATTGCGGCATGCCCTAATGGCTTCCAGCATTTCATCGCATGATGCAGGCCCGCTGCCTCTGCGGATACCCATAGAGGCATAGTTTATGAGAGGAAACACCACATCACATTCCGGAACCGATGCCATTTCCTCTGTTACATCCACATGGTGGGTTGATACGCCGATGGCATGAACCAGCCCCTGAGCGCGTGCATCTATGAGAGCCTGCCAGGCCCCTTTTCTTTCCGAAAAACCGCCGGTTCTCACCTCGTGCATCAGGAAAATATCTATGAAAGGACGGTCAAGCTCAGCCATGGCTTCGTGGACTGCGGACATCATGCCGTCGTAATCATGGGCTAAAGATTTTGAGCAGATGATAAGATTGTCTGCCGCCCTGCGGGTGCTTTCCTGGCCGGATGATGCCATCATTGCCAAAGCCCTCTTTATATATGGATAGGTGCGGTAGTACTGGGCCGTATCTATGAAGTTTATGCCGCTTCTGACAGCATGACAGATTATTTCTGCACCCTCTTCAAGGGGCAGGGCCAGTTGTCCGGGGCCTATAGGAAGTACTCCCATTCCTGCTTTGCTTACAGAAAGATTTGTCTTTCCTAAATTAACTTTCAGCATATCTACACCAAAATCCTTTCTTTTTACACAATTATCAGTTATAATATTATTATAAAGGAAAATATCCTAAATTTAAACTCAAAAAAAGAGAGGAAAGTTAAATTGACCTGGGTTGAAAAACATTACGGACATCTCGAAGACCAGCCGGGATTCGATGAGTTCCACCATGAATACAGTGCAGCCATTAAGGAGGTTGACACAAAGATAGAAATTCTCAGTGAGGATTTTGCAGTAAGACATGACTATAATCCGATTCACCATATTGAAAAAAGACTTAAGACTCCTCAGGGCATTGAGGACAAGCTTCGCAGGCTGCAGTGCGACATCTCAATTCCGTCGGCCAGAGAAAACATTTTGGATATTGCGGGAATCAGAGTGGTATGCAACTTTGTTGACGATGTGTATGAGGTGGCTAAGATGCTTACTTCACAAAACGACATCAGAGTGAACAGCCGCAAGGATTACATAGCAAACCCTAAGCCTAACGGCTATAGAAGTCTCCATCTTTCTCTGATGGTTCCGGTATTTTTGCTGGACGGATGTATAGAAGTTCCTGTAGAGGTGCAGATCAGAACTGTTGCCATGGATTTCTGGGCCAGCCTGGAGCACAATCTCAGATACAAGAAGGATAAGGACATTTCGGCAAAAATTGACATTGAACTGAAGGCCTGTGCTGAGGTAAGTGCTACGCTGGACAAGAGGATGCAGAAAATTTTTAATGAGCTGAATAAGCTGTAGGATAAAAACTCCTTGCAATTCCGCCACATTCGTGGTATCATAATATACGACTTAATAAGGTATGACTTAAAGAGTGGGTTCAAGCCCACTCTTTCAATATTATTTAGGAGAAAATTGAATAATGGCAAAGAAAAAAATAACGGAAATTGTGGAGGAAATCACAGCGGATTTTCTCGCAGAAAAGGGATTGGAGCTGTACAACAGCGAATTTGTCAAAGAAGGAAAGGACTGGTTCCTCAGGGTGTATATTGACAGATTGCCCAAGGAAGACGCTGACGGAAATGTGGAAGAGGAATATGTATCCACTGACGACTGTGAAGGCGTAAGCAGATTTCTTTCTTCAGAGCTTGACAGGCTTGACCCTATCGAACAGAACTACTACCTTGAAGTCTCATCACCGGGACTTGACAGGGCGCTTATTAAAGAAAAAGATTTTATCAGGTTTTCGGGGCGCATGGTTGACATAAGCTTATATAAGGCTGTAGACGGTAAAAAGACCTACCAGGGCATTCTGAAGGGTCTTACCGAGGATAATAAAATAGTTATAACAGACGAAAACGAAGAAGAGATTGAATTCCCAAGGGAGCAGGTGGCTAAAACCCGACTTGCTGTGATTTTCTAAGGAGGTAATAAAAAAGATGAACAAGGAATTTATCCAGGCTATTGAGGATTTAGAAAAAGAAAGACATATATCAAAAGAAATTTTGATTGAAGCCATTGAATCCGCATTAGTATCAGCATATAAGAAGAACTACGGAACATCACAGAATGTACGTGTTGACATCGATCAGGAAACAGGCGATATCAACGTATATATGAGAATGGACGTAGTTGAGGAAATTGAAGATGAACTGACTCAGCTTTCTATCGAAGAGGCCAGAGAAATCGACCCTAGATATGAGGTGGGCGACATCGTAGAGTATCAGGTAACTCCGAGGGATTTCGGCAGAATCGCTGCACAGACTGCAAAGCAGGTAGTGGTTCAGAGAATAAGAGAGGCTGAAAGAGGAATGATCTTTGACGATTTCATCACAAGACAGGGCGAAATTGTTACAGGAACAGTTCAGAGAATCAGCAATGAAACTCTTTTCGTAAACATCGGGAGAACAGAGGGCATCCTTTCCGCAAACGAACAGGTGCCGGGAGAACGTTATCAGGTTAACGACAGACTGAAGGTTTACATCATGGATGTAAAGAAGACCAACAAGGGACCGCAGGTTTTCCTTTCCAGATCACATCCGGGTCTTGTAAAGAGGCTCTTCGAGCTGGAAGTTCCTGAAATCGAGGATGGAACAGTTGAAATCAGAGGAATTGCCAGAGAAGCAGGTTCCAGAACAAAGATGGCCGTATATACTGAATTTGAAAACGTGGATCCGGTTGGCTCATGTGTAGGTACAAGAGGTGCCAGAGTTCAGGCCATCGTAGATGAACTTCACGGAGAAAAGATCGACATCATTCCTTGGAGCGAAGATCCTGAGGAACTCATCGCCAACGTGCTCAGCCCTGCCAAGGTAGAAAAGGTAATAATCGCTGAGGACGAGGAAAAGATCGCTACAGTAGTGGTTCCTGACTACCAGCTTTCACTGGCAATCGGCAAAGAGGGTCAGAACGTAAGACTGGCGGCCAGAGTAAGTGGATGGAAAATCGACATCAAGAGCCACACTCAGTATTTCGGTTCAGAAGACTTCGTAGAGGTTGAAGACACCGTAGAGGAAAACTTCACCCAGGAGGAGGAACCGGCAGCAGCAGAATTTGTTGAGCTGGAGGATTAGAATTGAAGGACAGAAAAATCCCCATGAGAAGATGCGTAGGATGCATGACATCTAAGGAAAAGCAGGAGCTGGTGAGAATTGCAGGTTTTGAGGGCGAGCTCAGCCTGGACCTTACAGGAAGAGCCAAGGGCAGAGGCGCATACCTTTGCAAGGCAAATCCGGACTGCTGGGAAAAGGCATATAAGCGCAAGGCCCTTGAAAGATCCCTTGGAATGGAGATTACCCCGGAAGCCAAGGAAAAGATTTTCAATCAGCTGAAGGAGCATGCCGATGAATAATCAGGACGCCAAAGCTGCAGCAAAAAAGAAAATGCTCAGTTATATGGGCTTTGCTGCAAAGGCGAGAAAAATTGTAAACGGCTATAACACCTGCGTATTTACCATGGAAAAGCGAAAGGTGAAGCTGCTGATAATAGCTGCTGATCTGGCGGAAAATTCAAAGAAAAAAATGATATCTGCTGCAAAAAAGTTTAACGTGGAATATAGAATTTTCGGTGACTCGGACGAAATGTCCCGTATGACCGGCACATCCGGCAAGGGCATATTCGGCATCACCGATGAAAATTTTGCAAATGTAATTTCAAAAGAGATTGACCAAATAGAAGCATTAGAAAGGGAGGTGTTCTAATGACAGAAACAAATACAAAGGAAACGAAAATAGTAAAGGCAACGCCTAAGAAAACGGAAAGTCAGGGAGACGCTCAGCCTAGAGTAACCGTAAAGGCGGCGGTAATTCCGCAGACCAGAAATCAGGGCGCAGCAAGACCGGCAAGACCGCAGATACAGTCTTCCGAAAGACCGGCTGCAAGACCGCCGATGGGTAAGCCGGTAGTAAATAAGGATCTGGAAAATAGAGTAAAACCGCCTATGGGCAAGGTCGTAGTGCCTAAGGAGGTTTCAGAAAGAGGAAAGGCTAAGGAGGAAACTCCAGCTCCAAATACAGTGGCTCCGGCAGCAGAAGCACCGAAGACAGAGGCACCTGCAAAGGAAGCTCCTGCTAAGGAAGTACCTGCAAAGGAAGCACCGAAGACAGAAGCACCAAAAGCAGACGCTCCGAAAACTGAGGCACCGAAGAGAACGGAAAGAAATGAAAGAACAGACAGAACAGACAGACCGGCACGCCAGAGCCGCGATGGCCAGAATCGTGACGGACAGAACCGCGATGGACGCGGCGACAGACAGGGACGCGGTGACAGACCGCAGCGTCAGAGCCGTGATGGCCAGCAGGAACGCAGAGGTCAGAGCTCAAGAGACGGTCAGAACGGAAGAGGCGACCAGGGCGGAAGACCGCAGCGTCAGGGCGAAGGCAGACCTCAGAGAAGAGACAGAAACGATGCGCCTAAGCTTGACAGAATGGAAACCAAGCCAAACCAGAAAAACACAGAAAAACGTGATCATCACGAAAAAGAAAGAAATAAATTTGCTAAATTAGAAGGAGGCAGCAACACCGGTAAGAAAAACAAGGACAGAATGCAGCAGCGTTCCCTTGAAAAGGCCGCAAAGCCTAAGAAACACAACAAGCCAAAGCCGGTTGTTGTCGAAGAAGAGGACATCATGGAAGAACTTCCAACAGGAACAATTGCAGTTACAGTACCTATCACAGTAGCAGGCTTCTGCGAACAGGCAGGTATTTCAACATCACAGGTAATCATGGCCCTTATGAAGATGGGTATCATGGCAAATATCAATCAGAATATCGATGAAGACACAGTTCTCATCCTGGCTGATGAACTGGGAATCAGTGTAGTGGTTGCCAAGGTTGAGGAAGAGGTAGAGGAAGAAGGACTTGAACTCTTCGAAGACAGCGAGGAGGATCTGAAGCCGAGAGCACCGATTATTACCGTAATGGGTCACGTTGACCACGGTAAGACATCACTTCTTGATGCTATCAGAAAGACCAATGTAACAGCCTCCGAATCAGGTGGAATTACCCAGCATATCGGTGCTTCCGAAGTTATGATTAACGGCCAGAAGATTGTTTTCCTGGATACACCGGGACATGAAGCTTTCACAGCAATGCGTGCCCGCGGAGCACATATCACCGATATCGCTGTACTGGTTGTAGCTGCTGACGACTCTGTAAAACCTCAGACAATCGAATCCATCAGCCATGCAAAGGCTGCCGGAGTTCCTATCATTGTTGCTATCAACAAGATAGATAAGCCGGGTGCAAACCCTGACAGAGTTAAGCAGGATCTGACTGAACACGGAATCCTGGTAGAAGACTGGGGCGGAGATGTAATTTCAGTGCCTGTATCAGCTAAGACAGGTGAAGGTATTGTAAACCTTCTGGAAATGATTTTATTGCAGGCAGAGGTGCTGGAACTCAAAGCAAATCCGTCGAGACTTGCAATGGGTTCTGTTATCGAAGCCAGACTGGATAAAAACAAGGGTCCTGTGGCAACACTATTAGTAACCAACGGAACTCTCAAGACAGGCATGAGCGTAGTTGCAGGAACATGCTCCGGCAGAATCAGACTTATGACCAACTTCAAGGGCGACACTATCAAGAAAGCCGGCCCTGCTACAGCAGTTGAGATCCTCGGTCTTACCGATGTACCGGAAGCCGGTGACGAATTCAACGCAGTTAAGGAAGATAAGCTTGCAAGAGAAATTGCAGAAAACAGAAAGGCTAAGCTGAGAGAGGAAATCCTTGCAAGAAATGCAAGCACTACTCTGGAACAGTTATTCAGCCAGATTCAGGAAGGCGAGGTCAAGGACCTTAACCTCATCATCAAGGGCGACGTACAGGGCTCAATCGGTGCCATCGTATCATCCCTTGAAAAGCTGAACAATGAAAACGTAAGAGTAAAGATTATCCACACAGGCGTAGGTACAGTAACCGAGTCCGACGTAATGCTTGCCGGAACTACAGGCTCCATCATCATCGGCTTCAATGTAAGACCTACTACTGCAGTTCAGACCTTTGCTGACAGAGAAAACATCCAGATCAGACTTTACAGAGTAATCTACGACATCATCAACGATGTTGAAGACGCTATGAAGGGTATGCTTGACCCTGAGTTCAAGGAAGAGGTTCTGGGTAAGGTTCAGGTTAGAGAAACATTCAAGGTTCCTAATGTGGGTATCGTTGCCGGTGCTTACGTTCAGGAAGGTAAGGTTATCAGAAATGCCGAAATCAGACTGGTTCGTGACGGTATCGTTATCCACGAAGGCAAGATTTCATCCCTGAGAAGATTCAAGGATGATGCTAAGGAAGTAAACCAGGGTTACGAATGTGGTATCGGCATTGAAAACTACAACGACATCAAGGTGGATGACATCATTGAATGCTTCCATATGGTTGAAGTTGAGCGCAAGTAATTGCACTCAGTCCTCGTCGTTGGAAGCTGCAGCGATACAGTGCTCGCATCGCGGAGAGCGCGGCAAACTCGCCTCCGTCAGAGGCTCAGACAGTGCCGACGCTCTTAGCCGCTCTGCTTCGCACTTTAACCGGCAGCTTCAGCAGCTCCTGCGGAAAGTTCGCAATTTCTTGCACTCAACTTCTGTGGGAACGGAATGTAGGAAATTAGTAAGGAAATAATTTATGTTCTTGTCCTCGTCGCCGTAAGCGGCGGCAATACGGTGCAGACATCGCGGAGAGCGCGGCAAACTCGCCTCTGACGGAGGCTCAGACAGTGCCGACGCTCTTAGCCGCTCTGTTCTGATCCTTAATTGGCCGCTTATACGGCTCCTGCGGAATCGAACACAAATTATCCTTTCCATCCCTGCGAATTTAAATTGGAGGAAATAATTTATGGGTAAAGGATACAGAAGCGGCAGGCTGGGGGAGGAGATTCGCAGAATCGTCAGCGAAATGCTCATCAGCGGCATCAAGGACCCCAGACTGACAGGAAATATGGTGAGCGTATCCGGCGTTGATGTAACCAGCGACGGAAGTTATGCAACCTGCTATATTTCCGTGCTTAATTTCAGTAAGGACCCTGAGGAGAAGGAAAGGCAGGAACAGGAGGTTCTTGCCGGACTTTCCAGCGCAAAGGGCCTGCTCAAAAAAGAAATATCAAGACAGGTAAAGGTTCGCCATATTCCCGAACTGATTTTTAAACCGGATCACTCCATGGAATACGGCAGACATATAGACGAAATATTGGATAATATAGATTTTGACAGCTATCAGAAGGACCCGGAGGAATAATGGCTAACAATACTTTCAAGGAAATTGCAGAAGTTCTGCTGAATGCACAGACAATACTGATATTCCCTCACATAAACGCAGACGGAGATGCTGCAGGCTCAGCATCGGCTCTTTGCCACACATTGAGAGAACTGGGCAAGACGGCATATATCCTCATAGAAGATCAGATTCCCGCTAACCTGAAGTTTATGGACAGAGGATACTTCACCTTTGATGATAAGGTAATAGAGCATCCGGATGTATCCATTTGCGTGGATTGCGGCGACTTCGGCAGATTTCCGAAGCGCAGGGAAAAGTTCATATCGGCTCAGACTACGGTGTGCGTAGACCATCACGGTACAACGGAAGAGTTTTGTGAGTTCAACTATGTGGATCCGGCGGCGGCAGCCACAGGGGAGCTGGTTTATGCCCTTATTAAGGAAATGGGTGCAGAGCCCGATGTGGAAACAGGTGAGGCCATATTTACTGCCATAACCACGGACACAGGCAATTTCCAGTATTCAAACACCACAAAGAATTGCCACATTATTATGGCAGAACTCTTTGATCTGGGTGTGGATACCAATAAGGTAAGTGTGGAAATCTATGAGAATGAAAGGCCTGAAAAGCTTATGATTACCACCAGAGCTCTTTCCACTCTGGAAATTTTCGGCGGCGGCTGTGGTGCCATAGCTTGTTTAACCCTGGAAGATATGAAGGAAATCGGTGCTGAACCTTTTGAAACAGACGGTGTTATTGATAACCTGAGAAGTATTTCCGGTGTGGAATATGCAGCGTTTGTCAAGGAAAAGGAGCCGGGGGTTATCAGAGTGAGTATGAGAGCCAAGCGCCGGGGCAATGTTGCTGAAATCGCCTCACAGCTGGGCGGCGGCGGCCATGTAAAGGCTGCGGGATGCACTCTGAATATGCCTTTAGACGAAGCAGTGAATCTGGTTAAATCAAAGCTGAACGAGGCAATTAAAGAACTATGAAAGATGGAATTTTAAATATTTACAAGCCCTCCGGAATGACCTCACATGATGTGATTTACAAGCTCCGAAAAATCCTGGGCATCAAGAAACTGGGCCACACGGGGACTTTGGACCCACTGGCCACAGGCGTTTTGCCTGTATGCATCGGCAAGGCCACGAGAGTATGTGAATATCTGGACGCCGATTTTAAAAAATACAGGTGCACCATGGTGCTTGGAATAGAGACTGACACTCAGGATGTTACCGGTGAAATACTTAGAACAGCAGACACTTCGGGCATCAGGCCTGAGGATGTCTACAAGGCATTTGAAGGCTTCAGGGGATGGATTGATCAGAAACCTCCTATGTACAGTGCCGTACGTGTCAAGGGGCGCAGACTGTATGAATATGCCAGAGCAGGTGAAGAAGTTGAGGTCAAGACCAGAAAGATCTTCATCAGATCCCTTGAAATTGAAGCCATAGATTTTGCTCACGACAGCAATTCTAAGAAGGTGACCTTTACAGTAGAATGTTCAAAGGGAACCTACATCAGGACCATATGTCAGGATGCAGGGGCTGCCCTGGGCTGCGGGGCCAGCCTGGAAAGCCTGGAGAGGCTTGCAAGCGGCAGATTTACCGTAGAGGATGCGGTGACTCTGGACGAGCTGAGGGCAGTGGCAGAGTCCGCAGGACTTTCAACCGACAGAAAATTCGGGGAGGATATTCCACCCGTTTTTGAAAAGTATATTTTGGGCATCGATTACCCCCTTGAACGTTTCGGGGAGGTTGTAATGACTCCGGAAACAGGCAGAAGATTTATCGACGGATGGCATATCGCATACCGCGAATGCATATCTGTGACGGAACCTGACAGAGAGCCTGACAAAGAACCAGAGCCAAAAGGAGGTGCAGACCGCAGGATGTACAGAATGTATTCCCAGGACCCTGCAGCGCCGGGTGGGAAAGCATTCATTGGAGTAGCATACTACAGCAGCAAATATAAGAAGCTGGTAGCGGACAAGGTTTTTGCAAGGAGTGATGACTGATGAAAACATTTAACACTATAGAAGAAATTAAGGATATACAGCCCTGCTGCGTGGCTCTTGGCAATTTTGACGGAGTTCATGCAGGACATCAGGCGCTGATTAAGGCGGCAGTTGAGAAAGCACATGAAACAGGACTTAAAAGCGCAGTTTTTACATTTTCTACATTGCCAAAAAATCTTATTCCCGGCTCAAAACCGGTAAAGAATATCATATACCAGGAGGAAAAGGAAGACCTTATCGCCAAACTTGGTGTTGACTACCTTTTCAATATAGAATTTACAAAAGAAATCATGACCACACCTCCGGAGGAATACGTAAAGAAGTTTCTTGTGGACATGATAAATGCCAAAGAAGTTTTTTGCGGTTTCAATCACCGCTTCGGTTACAAGGCTGCGGGAGATGACCGTCTCCTCAAGGAACTGGGAGCTAAGTACGGCTTCGGTGTAAATCAGATTCCGCCGGTTATCATAGACGGAGATGTGGTGAGCTCCACCCTCATTCGCGGTCTTATCAAGGCCGGAGAGGTGGACGAGTGTCCTAAATATCTGGGCAGAAACTATGATATAGGCGGCGAAGTGGTAGTAGGAAACCGTCTGGGCAAGACTATCGGATTCCCGACATCCAACATTATGATTGACGAAACCATGGTGACTCCGCCTAACGGGGTTTATGTCACCTACTGTCTCTATAACGGCGTAAGGTATCCAAGCGTTACCAATGTAGGTGTAAAACCTACCATAGGAACCTTCAAGAAAAACATGGAAACTCATATTTTTAATTTTGATAAGGAACTTTACGGGAAATATATTAAGATAGAGTTTGTAAAAATGACCAGAGACGAGGTCAAATTCAGCAGCGTGGAGGAGCTTTCCGCTCAGATTGCCCGTGACTGCCGCGAGGCCAGAGAATACCACGGTCTGTAGCAAAATACTGTTGACAACCAAAGATGCCTATGGTATCATAAATTGTTGAAAATATTACCTTTGCTGCGTTTTGACGCTACTCCGGCGCATGACCCGGCTGAGGCGAATTAAGAAAAGGAGAATTAAAAATGATTACAAAGGAAATCAAAGAACAGATCATCAAGGACTATCAGTTAAAAGAGGGAGATACAGGTTCCCCTGAAGTTCAGGTTGCTATTTTAACTTACAGAATCAACGACCTTAACGAACACCTGAAAGTTCATAAGAAAGACCACCACTCAAGAAGAGGTCTTTTAAAGATGGTAGGTCAGAGAAGAAACCTTCTTGCATACCTGAAGGAAAATGACTTAGAGAGATACAGAACTCTGATCGCACGTTTAGGATTAAGAAAGTAGCAGTAAAGCGGGGCGTATTATCCCCGCTTTCATTGTAACTGAAAGAAAGTTAAAACCAAGAGAGTTTAACAAGTTTAAAGTGAAGAGAAAATTAACAGGAGGTAGTTGTTAATTATGGCAAGATTTGAAGATTACAGAGTATTCAGAACAGCGGTTGGAGGAAGACTTCTTCAGCTGGAAATCGGAAAGGTTTGCGAACAGGCAAACGGTCAGGTAATGGTTAAATACGGTGATACAGTTGTAAATGTAACAGCCTGTGCATCCAAGGAGCCAAAGCCGGACATCGACTTTTTCCCGCTTTCCGTTGACTACGAAGAAAGAATGTATGCCGCAGGAAAGATTCCTGGCGGATTTATTAAGAGAGAAGGAAGACCGAGCGAACACGCAATTCTGTCATCAAGACTTATCGACAGACCTATTCGTCCGCTTTTCCCGAAAGGCTACTATAACGATGTAGTAGTTGTTGCAACAGTTATGTCTGTGGATCTTGACTGCTCACCTGAAATCTGCGGTATGATCGGTTCATCCGTTGCACTTGCAACCTCAGATATTCCATGGGACGGCCCTACAGGTTCAGTAGTTGTAGGCAGAGTTGACGGCCAGCTCATCATCAACCCTACTTTAGAGCAGAGAGAAAAATCCGACATGCACATGACCGTTTCCGGTACAAAGGATGCCATCATGATGGTAGAAGCCGGAGCAAACGAAGTGCCTGAAATGGAAATGCTGGATGCAATCCTTTTCGCTCACGAGGAAATCAAGAAAATCGTAGAGTTCATCGAAGAGGTTGTAAGAGAAGTAGGAAAGCCTAAGCAGGAAGTGACTCTTTACAAGCCGTCAGAAGAAATCGATGCAGCTGTAAGAGAATATGCATCCCCAAAGATGAGAGAGGCAATCCATACTGCGGACAAGCTTGAAAGACTTGAAAATATGGACGCTGTTGAAGTTGAAACCAAGGAGCACTTTGCGGAAATCTATCCGGAAGGTGCTAAGGACATCGACTCCGTTCTTTACAATATTACTAAGGAAACCGTAAGGACCATGATTCTGGACGAAGGAATCCGTCCGGACAACAGAAAGCTTGACGAAATCAGACCTATCTGGTGCGAAACCGAGATTCTGCCTAGAACTCATGGTACAGGTCTCTTCAAGAGAGGTCAGACTCAGGTTCTGTCAGTCTGCACACTGGCTCCTGCCAGCGAAGCTCAGACTATCGACGGTATCACAGAGCAGACCTCAAAGAGATATATGCACCACTACAACTTCCCTGGCTTCTCAGTTGGTGAAGCTAAGACATCACGTTCACCTGGACGTCGTGAAATCGGTCACGGCGCTCTGGCAGAAAGAGCTCTTATTCCGGTTCTTCCGTCAGTTGAGGACTTCCCGTATGCCATCAGAGTTGTATCCGAAGTATTATCCTCAAACGGTTCAACTTCCATGGGTTCAACCTGCGGTTCATGTCTGGCTCTTATGGATGCCGGCGTTCCTATCACAAGACCGGTTGCAGGTATTGCAATGGGACTTATCGAGAGAGTAAAGGAAGACGGTTCATCAGAATTCGCAATCCTTTCAGATATTCAGGGCATGGAAGACTTCCTGGGTGACATGGACTTCAAGGTTACAGGTACAGAAGTTGGCGTAACCGCTATCCAGATGGATATCAAGGTTCACGGTCTTTCCAGAGACATTCTGGAAAAGGCTCTCAACCAGGCCAAGGAAGGCAGAATGTATATCATGGGCAAGATGCTCGAAGAAATCCCTGCACCTCGTCCTGAGCTGTCCAAGTGGGCTCCTAGAGCTATCAGCCTTACCATTGATCCGGATAAGATCAGAGTTGTCATTGGTAAAGGCGGCGAAACCATCAACGGTCTCGTTGAAAAGTATGATGTTAAGATTGACATCAACGATGACGGCCTTGTTTCCATCTACGGTACCGATGCTGCAATGACAGAAGCCTGCAGAAAGGAAATCGAAATCCTTACTAAGGATGTTGAAGTTGGCGAGGTTTACGAAGGCAAGGTAACTCGTATCTTATCAACCGCCAAGGGTTCAGTAGGTGCATTCATCGAGATTCTGCCGGGCAAGGAAGGCCTGCTGCACATCTCCAAGATGGCCAAGGAAAGAGTTGAAAAGGTAGAAGACGTTATGAATGTAGGTGACGTTGTGAAGGTTAAGGTTACCGAGATCGACGCACAGAACAGAATCAACCTTTCAAGGAAAGAACTGCTGTAAGGCGCGATGTCGGTGAAGCGCGCGGCATGATACCGCTTTAGAATGCGGCGTGAACGGCTGAAACGTGCTCGAACCAGTGACATTGTGACACTGAGGCACCGCAAAACGGCGATATCGCTGTGCTGAAGCGTGCCGAGGCATAAAATAGAATGAAATTCCCCCAAAAATCGTGTGAAAAACCGATTTGATGGGGGAATTTTTGCGTCTAAGGCCGATTTTAGTCGGAATATTTTACAATCAATACATTAATTCCCAAAAAACACCCATCAAACCAGCATTCTCAATAGGTTTTGGGGGAGATTGCTTCCTAACAAACAATTATAAGTAATAAAATCCCTTTAAAATATTGACAATATAACATAAAAAATGGTAAAATTTACTCAAAAGGGGAGATGGAATAGATGGGATTTTATGAAATTACGCAGAAATACTTGAATAAGGAACAGATTTTACTTCATGAGACACAGCAGGAGCTGAGTAACCTGCCTCAAGGCACCTTGCAGCGAAAGAACAAAAAAGGTGGCAAAGAGTATTATACGCGCAAAGACGGTACACAGATTTATATACCCAAGCATCAGCACAGCTTGGTAAACGACCTCAAGCGCAGGCGAGTACTCGAGACGGCAGAAAGCATAGCAAAAGGGAATATCAAGGCGATGGAGCACCTGCTCAAGGAATACAAGCCATTGGACTTTGATAAAATAGAAAAAGATCTGCCGCGGGCCTACAGGGGCCTTGAACCCGTACAGCCAAACTTTGCTCTGGGTGAGAAAATATTTTGCGGTGCCGAAGGCCAGCATTTTACTCAATCTGAGAACCCCTACAGGAGGGAGAATCTGGTTAACTCCACATATTTCGGATTGAAGACACGGTCAAAAAGTGAGGCGATTCTTGCGGAAACCATTTACCGTTCGGGATTTTCGCTGTATTATGAGAAGAAGATAATATTGTATGACGAATTGGGAAATCAGAAAACAGCTTATATGGATTTCATAATTCCATTGACTCCGTATTATGAAATAGGCTTGGAACATAACGGACTGCTGGACGATGAGGCGTATTTTCAGCGGAACATGGAAAAACTCAGGCTCTACCACATTAACGGAATCTACCAGCCAAAGAATCTGATAATAACAGCTGACAAACCGGGAGGCGGGCTGGACAACGAATACGTAGAGTGCCTGGTGAAGAATTATCTTACGGGACTTGCCCAAATGGTATCCGAAGCGAAAATGACTTTTAAGTTCCTGACTGAATACAAAAATACAAATAAAATATTTGGATAAATGGTGAAAAGTGGAGCATGTAAAGAGAAATCTTATTATATGTATGGCAGGAAGGCTTGTAGTGGTGCCGCTTATCGCATTGACCTGCGGAGTAATTGCAGGTTTCAGGGATGTAGCTTTAGTGACTCTGGTAGCCATATTCGCAGCCCCTACAGCAGTATCATCCTTTACTATGGCTCAGCAGATGGACAGTGACGGAGAACTTGCGGGAGCCTGCGTAATCTTTTCGTCAAGGGGATGTTTTAACTGTATCTACAGGCCATAGTATCCAAGCAGGAAAGTAGCAGCGGCAGGAATAACAATAAGAGAAATAAGAGTGGTGATAGCTACCATCTCTGCGGTGACAAGGGAGTCACGGTTCTGTTCGCTGGTAACAGGAACTGTGGCTACGGCAACAGGAAAGGCTGCGGCAAAAATCAGGCAGACCTTAACCTCAGGGGCGAAAGGAAGCCAGTTGACCATAAAGAAAGTAAGAACAGGAAGCAGGAGCATTTTGAGAAATGAGATGCCCAGCAGCTTTCTGTTTTTTAATACTTCTTTAAAATCACATTCTCCCAGCTGCATTCCTACGATGAGCATGGAAAAAGGAGTGGTTGAATCACCGATCATTTCCACGCAGTCGAACACCACCGAAGGCAGTTTAAGACCCATGAACAGCATGATTATGCTGACCACTGCTGCTATGGCATTGATGTTGGTGAAAGACTTGAGGAAACCTTTAAAATCCAGCTTACCCCCGGAAGCTCCGATATTTACAAGCATAATTCCGAAGGTGTAAAGATAAAGGTTGAGAACAACATTGTGTATTACCATGAGGTAAAGTATGCCCGAACCGAAGATGGCCAAAGTGATGGGAAAACCTATAAAGCCGCTGTTGATAGAGCCGAATGCGAATGTGTAGACTCCAACATTTTCGGCAGGTTCAACCTTTATGACTTTTGCGGAAAGCACCCAGCCAAGCAGAGCCGACACTGCAAAAAACATAATGCCGCCTACCAAAGTCTGAAGGCTCAGGCTCAGGGTATCTTCGCGAAGTTCATTAGATGTAATTGAAGCAATAATCATGCATGGGCATGTAACCCGAAGAAGCAGGGCTACCAGATATCTGTTGGTAGCCATAGGCATGATATCCGTCTTGTTGGCCACATAGCCGATGCCGATGATTAAAAATATTGATAAGATTTTTCCGAAAACCAGTTCCATTTATCTAAAGTCCTTTCAGCACAAAATACATTTCACCTATAATCTAAAGTCCGTAATATCCTATGAGAAGCGCTGCAGTCAGCGGAATAACAAACAGAGAAATAAGTGTGGTGAGAACTACTCCTTCGGCCGCTACAAGAGCATTTTCCCCTTCAGAACCTGATACTGCCACGGTTCCCACTGCTGCCGGGAATACTGCCCCGAATATGAGGCACACCTTGATATTGACATCAATAGGGAGCCAGTTGACCATAAGAAAGGTCAGAACCGGCAGAGATATGGTCCTTATAACGGAGAGGGCCAGCAGGTTTTTGTTCTTGACAACTCTCTTGAGGTTGCTGTCGCCCAGCTGCAGACCGACGATGAGCATGGAAAGAGGAGTAGTGAAGTTTCCCACCATTTCGACGCTATCAAAGATTACCGTCGGAAATTTAAGTCCTGCAAACAGCATGGTCAGGGCCACAATGGCACATATTGTGGCAGGGTTTTTGAGAATGATGAAAAGAGTATGACGGCTGAAGCCGCGGCTTCTTTCCGTACCCACATGGACGATGGGAAGCCCCACCGCGTAAAGGTATATGGCAAGCACAGTGCTGTGCAGAATCATCAGGTAAAGAACGTCATTGTCAAAGAGAGCCATGGTAATCGGAATGCCCATAAAACCATTGCTCAGCGACGCAAAGAGAAATATAAAAACGCCTGTGTCAGAGGCGGGCTTTACTTTTATGATTTTTGTGCAGAGAAAATAACCGAGAGCCGTAAATATGGCGAACCACAAGCAGGAGCCGATTATAAGTTCAACGGTAATGACAGCTGTTTCGTGGTTTATGTCTTTGGCGGTTATAGAGGAAAGAATCAAACAAGGAGATGTAATGAACATAAGAATGTTTGACAGATATTTATTGGCCTGACTTGGCAGAATCCCCCTGCGATTGACCACAAAGCCCACTGCAATTATCATAAAAACAGATAAAATTTTATTGAGTACGACCGCCATTCTGAATATTCCCTTTCCAAAACATATTTTTAAGATATTTCCCGAAGGCAATATTTGCATTATACAAGAAAACGCTTGACTTTTCAAGGGTTTAAGGTATAATATTATTTGCATTTGGTTTAGTATTTCTAAACAAAAAGTTTATTATCTCGAAACCGGATAAACCGGAGAGATAACAGGAAGCGGGGGAAATAAAAATGGATATAGGTTCTAAAATAAGGGAACTCAGAATATTAAACGGACTGACCCAGGAGGAACTGGCTGACAGAAGCGAATTGTCAAAAGGCTTTATTTCACAGCTTGAAAACGATGTTACCTCACCGTCCATATCCACCCTTGAGGACATTCTTCAGTGTCTGGGAATGACCATAAGCGAATTCTTTTCCCGAGATGACGAGCCGCCTCAGACCGTATTCGGCGAGGACGACTATTTTGAAAAAGTAGATGAAGAGCTGGGAAACACCACCAACTGGATAATTCCCAACGCTCAGAAGAACATAATGGAGCCCATCAGGCTTTCTCTCAAGGCCGGCGGCAGCACTTATCCCGATAATCCCCATGAGGGTGAGGAATTCGGATATGTGCTCAAGGGAGAAATCGTAATAGTGCTGGGCAATGAAAGATATAAAGCAAAGGCAGGCGAGTCCTTTTACTACACGCCGGACAGAAAACATTTCATCACATCAAAGAAAGGAGCGGAAATTCTCTGGGTCAGCGCACCACCGAGTTTCTAGACATAAAAAATGGCATTAATCGAATTAGTTGATATTTCAAAATCCTTTGATGGAGAACTGGTCCTTGACGAATTTAACTTAAAAATCAAGGAAAACGAGTTCATAACCCTCCTGGGACCTTCGGGCTGCGGCAAGACAACTACCTTGCGGATTTTGGGCGGTTTTGAGACTCCGGATACAGGAAAGGTGCTTTTTCAGGGAGAGGACATAACCAATCTTGCGCCTAACAAGCGCCCGCTTAACACTGTTTTCCAAAAATATGCTCTTTTCCCACACATGAACATTGCAGAGAACATTGCTTTTGGGCTTAAAATAAGCGGCAAGAGCAAGGAATATATAAATGATAAGATCAAGTACGCACTTAAGCTTGTAAACCTTTCAGGCTTTGAGAAAAGGTCTGTAGATTCACTTTCAGGTGGACAGCAGCAGCGTATTGCCATCGCAAGAGCCATAGTTAACGAGCCGAGAGTGCTGCTTCTGGACGAGCCCCTGGGTGCCCTTGACCTGAAGCTGAGACAGGAAATGCAGTATGAGCTTATCCGCCTTAAGAACGAGCTGGGCATTACTTTCCTTTATGTTACCCATGATCAGGAAGAGGCCCTGACCATGTCTGACAAGGTTGTGGTAATGAATCAGGGGTATATTCAGCAGATGGGAACCCCGGAAGAGATATACAACGAGCCGGAAAACGCTTTTGTAGCCGACTTTATCGGCGACAGCAACATCATAGACGGCGTAATGCTTGAGGACAGAGTGGTAAAAATATGCGGCTCTGTTTTCCCTTGCATTGACGAGGGTTTCGGCAGAAACAAGCCTGTTGATGTAGTAATAAGACCGGAGGATATCATAATCGGAAAGCCGGGGCAGGGCATCATGGACGGAGTGGTTACCTCCAATGTCTTCATCGGCGTTCACTATGAAATGTGCATTGAGGCCGGCGGCTTCGAATGGCTGGCGCAGAACACCACCAGCTATCCTGTAGGAACCAGGGTTTCTATAGGAGTAACCCCGGAAAATATTCAGATTATGCACAAGCCGCAGTCTGAAGACGAGGAGGCGATTTCTCTCGATGACTAAAACTTCAATGAACTCAAATCTGAAAAGGCTGTTTTCGGGTCCTTTTCTGGCCTTTATTCTGTGCGGCACTCTGGTGCCTCTGGGGGTAATAGCATTTTACGGCTTTACTGACAGAAGCGGAGCCTTTACCATTGAGAACATAATGGCAATCGCCACAAGAAACCATGCGCAGGCGCTTGGTCTTTCCCTGGGCCTTGCGCTGATAAGTACAGTTATATGCCTTTTGCTAGCTTTTCCGCTGGGACTCATTCTAAAGGACAGCAAGCTGGGAAAGAAGGGATTCATGGTATTCGTATTCATTCTGCCTATGTGGATGAACTTCCTTCTCCGAACCATGGCATGGCAGGTGCTTTTGGAAAGAAACGGCATAATCAACATAGTGCTCAAGTCACTGGGGCTGCCTCTGCTGGATATTATAAACACGCCGGCGGCAGTGGTGCTGGGCATGGTTTACGACTATCTGCCTTTTATGGTATTGCCCATTTACAATGCACTTATAAAAATCGATAAGAACCTTATAGAAGCGGCCTATGACCTGGGAGCGGACAAGCTGCTGGTCCTGAGAAAGGTGCTCATACCTCTTTCGGTGCCGGGCATCGTCAGCGGTATCACCATGGTATTCGTGCCGTCACTGACAACCTTCGCCATTTCAACAATGCTTGGCGGAGGCAAGGTAAACCTTATAGGAAACATTATCGAGCAGGAATTTACCGTAGGTTCCAACTGGAATTTGGGAGCCGGTCTTTCCATTGTCATGATGGTATTTATCATCATCAGCATGGCCCTCATTGAAAAATTCGACAGAGAAGGGGAGGCGAGCATGATATGATGAAAAAAAGCGGACGCGCACGTGCTGCAGCCGTTGGAAAGGGGCTGTATCTGGCCCTGATTCTGATATTCTTATACCTGCCCATCTTCACTCTTATGGTGCTTTCATTCAATGAAGGAAAGACCATGTCCAGATGGACGGGATTTTCACTCAGATGGTACGAGGAAATGTTCGCAAGCCGTACTATAATGGATGCTCTGGGGAATACTCTTACCATAGCTTTCTGGGCGGCAACAATTGCAACCATCGTAGGACTTCTGGCCTGCATAGGCATGAACGCCATGAAGGACAGAAGCAGACTGGTGCTCATGGGTATCAACAATATTCCGCTGCTCAATGCAGACATCGTAACAGGTATCTCCATCATGATGACCTTCATAGTATGCGGGATTTCACTGAACTATGGAACTGTGCTCTTCAGCCACATTACCTTCTGTATTCCTTATGTGATACTTTCGGTAATGCCTAAGTTCAAGCAGCTGGAAAGCCACACCTACGAGGCGGCTCTGGACCTTGGAGCTTCTCCGCTCTACGCCTTTTTTAAGGTAGTGATGCCGGACATTATGCCGGGGGTTATGTCAGGATTTCTTCTGTCCTTTACCATGTCGGTAGATGATTTTGTAATCACTCACTTTACCAGAGGAGCAGGCATAAACACTCTTTCCACCCTTATCTACAGCCAGGTGAAGGTGGGAATCAGGCCTACGCTTTACGCGCTTTCCACGGTAATTTTCGTACTGGTTCTGGTTATACTGATAGTAGTTAATATATTAAGCAACAGAAAGGAAGGAGAAAAGTGATGAAGAACCTTAGAAAGGGACTGACCCTTGCACTGGCGGTCATTTTGACTCTGGGACTTGTTACAGGCTGCGGCGGAGGAAGCAAAGCCGGTGAAAACGGACAGATTTATGTATATTGCTTCGGAGACTATATTGACCCGGAGCTGGAGTATGAATTTGAGGAGGCCACCGGTTATGATGTGGTAATCGACTATTTCGATACCAACGAGGAGCTTTACCCGGTGATAAAAAATAATACGGCCAAATATGATGTAATCTGTGCTTCTGACTATATGATATCAAAGCTTGTCGGCGAAGGGCTGCTGGCAGAAATCGATTACAGCAATGTGCCTAACTCGGCATACATTTCCGAAAATGTGAAACCTTTCATGGAAGAGTTTGACCCGGGAATGAAGCACAGCGTGCCTCACACATGGGGGACTTACGGAATCATGTATAACAAGGAAATGGTGAATTCTGCGGATATTGATTCCTGGGAAGACCTTTGGGATGAAAAGTATGCAGATCAGATTGTGATGCCTGATTCCATGAGGGAAATGTATATGATAGCAGGAAAGGTTCTCGGGTATTCAATGAACACCACCAGCGAAAAAGAGGTTAAGGAGATGACAGATCTGCTTCTTAAGCAGAAGCCTCTGGTGTACAAGCTGGCCAATGACAGCGCAAGAGACCTTATGATAGGAGAATCGGCTGCACTTGCAGTGGTAAATTCAGGGGAAGTCCTTTACTCACAGGAACTGAATGAAAACATGGAATATGTTATTCCAAAGGAAGGCACCGAGGTATGGACCGACTGCTGGGCTGTTACAGCCAATGCTGCCAATAAGGCGGGCGGCGAGGCGTGGATTAACTTTATGCTCGAGGAAGACTCTGCAGAGGATAACTTCGAATATCTGACCTACGCAATCCCTAACACCCGGATTGCAGACCTCACAGACGAGGAGGTACTCAATCCGCCTAAGGAAGTTCTTGCAAAGTGCGAGACACTGAAAAATCTGGGAGCAGAAGCAGACGATATGTACAGTAAATACTGGAAGGAATACAAATCAAAATAAGATATAGATAAATACAGAATTGAAAGGAATATTTTCATGGAAAAGAAGAAGACGGTACTGCTTGGCGTATCGGGAGGAATTGCGGCATATAAGACTGCATCCCTTGCAAGCATGCTGATAAAAGACGGATATGATGTGGAAGTTCTTATGACCAAAAACGCTGAGAACTTCATCAACCCGATTGTTTTCGAAACACTCACAGGGCACAAGTGCCTTGTGGATACCTTTGACAGAAATTTTGAATTTAAAGTTGAGCATGTGGCAGTGGCAAAGAAGGCTGATGCTGTTTTAATCGCACCGGCTACAGCCAACGTCATAGCCAAGCTGGCTCACGGCATTGCGGATGACATGCTGACTACAACGGTGCTGGCATGCCGCACTTGTCCTAAGCTCATAGCTCCTGCCATGAACACAGAGATGTTTTTAAACCCTGTTGTGCAGGGCAACCTGGAAATTCTTAAAAAATACGGCTGGCAGGTAATTGAGCCTGCAGAGGGCCATTTAGCATGTGGGGACACAGGTACAGGCAAGATGCCTGAGTCTGAGGTACTCAGGAAGTACATATATCAGACCATAGCACTGGAAAAAGACATGACAGGAAAGAAGGTGCTGGTAACGGCGGGACCTACTCAGGAGGCCATCGACCCGGTAAGGTACATCACCAATCATTCCTCAGGAAAGATGGGCTATGCTATCGCAAAGGTCTGTGCTGCCAGAGGGGCAGAGGTAACTCTGGTGTCAGGGCCTACAGCTTTGGAAAAACCCCTCTTTGTAAGGACTGTTCCTGTGGTTTCGGCTGAGGACATGTATCAAGCAGTGGTAAAGGAGGCCGAGGAGGCGGATATCGTTATCAAGGCGGCCGCAGTTGCCGATTACAGGCCTAAGCATACTGCAGACCACAAGATGAAGAAGAAGGACGTAGACCTTTCCATAGAGCTTGCGAGAACCCATGACATTCTGGCTGCTTTGGGCGGAAACAAAAAGCCGGGCCAGTTCCTCTGCGGATTTTCCATGGAGACGGAAAACCTCATAGAAAACTCTGTTAAAAAGCTGGAAAAGAAAAATCTTGACATGATAGCCGCCAACAGCCTCAATACCGCAGGAGCAGGCTTTCAGGGAGACACCAATGTGGTAACCCTTATCACACGAGACAGTCAGCTGCAGCTGCCGCTGCTTTCCAAAGAAGAGACGGCAGGCCGCATACTTGACAGAATTTTGGAATGTATGGGAGAAAAGACAGGAGAATAGTCAAAAGAAAAACTAACTGCAACCTTCTCTGATTTGATCCCCCCAAAAAACACACAAAGGGGTCAATTTGATGGGGCTTTTTTGGCAGTTTTGGCCTATTTTCATCGTATTATAACCCATTAATAGTATAATTTTACAAAATTCCCCCATCAAACAGGCAATTTCCACTTGTTTTTTGGGGGAAAACAAGAAAAATGACAGGAGAAAAAAGATGATTTTAGCGATAGACATAGGAAATACCAACATAGTGCTGGGATGCATCGATGAAGAAAAACTTTACTTCATCGAGAGACTTTCCACAAACAGCAGCAAGATGGAACTTGAATACGCCATAGACATTAAAATGGTTCTGGATATTCACGGAATCAGACCGGAGACTATAGAGGGGGCAATTATCAGCTCCGTAGTTCCTCAGCTGACCAAAATCGTGAAGATTGCCACAGAAAAGATTATCAGAAAGGAACCGCTCATAGTTGGACCTGGAGTAAAGAACGGAATGAACATACTCATCGACAATCCGGGCGCCATGGGAAGTGACCTGGTGGCAGATGCGGTGGCTGCAATTGATGAATACAGCGTGCCTCTGGTGGTTTTTGATCTGGGAACTGCAACTACCGTCTGCGTAGTAGATGAAAAGAAAAACTACATCGGCGGAATGATCTATCCGGGCATCAACACTGCGCTCAACGCTCTGGCAAGAAACGCATCGCAGTTAAACAATATAAGCCTGGACGAGCCTAAGCAGCTTATAGGGCGCAACACCATAGAATGTATGAAGAGCGGTGTTATCTATTCTAACGCGGCTGCCATAGACGGAATTATCGAGAGAATAGAGGAGGAAATGGGGCAGCCTGTAACAGCAGTTGCTACAGGTGGACTTGCCCGCGTTATTACGCCTTTCTGCAGGAAGAAAGTGACCCTCGACGAGGACCTGCTCCTCAAGGGACTGTGGATTATTTACAAGAAAAACAGATAAGACAGGGAAAATTAAACCCCTGACAAAACGCTTCGAACTGACCCCAGAACTCTAACTTTTGGGGTCAGTTCAATATCACGAGGGGTTTTCCTTTTATTAACTTTTCGAAAAACTAAACAATATGTATGAACTTATCCCTTTCCCGCTCAATTTCGATTCTGTGGAAAGGTGTGTTTATACCCGGCATACCGCCTGTGTGCATGAAAATAACATTTTCGCCGCGGGCGATTTCGCCTTTTTTGACCATTTCAAGAAGGCCGGCAAAACACTTTCCTGTGTAGCAAGGGTCCAGAATTATGGCTTCCTTTTCTGCCATATAGTACATGGCCTCGCGGACCTCTTTGCAAGGATTGTTGTAAGCGCCCCTTTCGTACTCCTCAGTTACATCAAGTGCATCCGCCGGAACATCAGCCTTAAGGGCTTCCAGTCCGAAATAGTCGCAGACTTTGTCAAACTGCTCCTTTGCAGCAGTCCTGAGACCACCTTTGTGGGGCATAATGCTGATGCCGGTTAGATGAAGAGGCAGTTTTTCATTGGTGATACCCAGAAGAAGTCCTGTATATGTGCCCATGCTGCCCACGGTGGTTACAACCCTGCAGTTTTTCAGACCCAATTCTGAAGTCTGGGCAGCCAGTTCCACAGCACAGTCGTAGTAGCCCAGAGAGCCGATTTCATTGGAGCCGCCCATTGGAATATAGTAGACTTTTTCACCCTCGGCTTCGTAGCGTGCGGTTACTTCTGCAACAGTCTGTTTCATCAGCTGACCCTCGGAATGAACTCCGTCCGGTTTCTTCAGCCACACATCGCAGCCCATCATACCATCCAGAAGGAGATTGGCAGAAAGCTCGCCGGGATATTCGTCCACAGCTACGATGGCACCTTTAAGACCGTATTTTCTTGCAACGGCCAAAGTCAGTCTGCCATGGTTGGTCTGTGCGCCGCCTACGGTGAGAAGGAGAGTAGCACCCTTGTCTCTGGCATCCTTGAGAAGATACTCAAGCTTGCGCAGCTTGTTGCCGCCGGCTGCAAGAGGAGTCAGATCGTCACGCTTTATGTACAGATTGATGTCCAGGTCGTCGGAGATGTTGTCAAGTCGTTCCAAGGGGGTTGGAAGATGAAGGAAGTTTATCTTTTCATGTCCTAGAAGCATAACAAAATTACCTCACTTTTTTGAAATTATCTGTTTTCATTTTAACACATTGGTGCTAAAATGGGAACGAGGATTGACCGAAAAGGAGGACAAAACTATGGCATTTATGGATAAATTAGGTCAGATGGCAGGTAAGGCTGCCGAAATCGCAGGCGATACTATCGACTACGGCAAAACTAAAGGAAAAATTCTGCTTGAAAAGGGCAAGGTAAAGGACGGCAAGGAAGAGCTTGGCGGATATGTATATAATACCCTGAAAAACGGCGGAGAGCTGGATCAGTCAAGACTTGACGAGCTTATGGCAGAAATTGATGTACACATGGCTGAGATTGCCAAGCTTGAGGCTGAGGCTGCACCTGCCGAAGAAAGCAGTGAAGGAGAAGACGCAGAATAATGTTAGGCGTTTTAGTTAACACCATAACTGTAGTTGTCGGCAGTATCATCGGTCTTTTGGCCAAGAAGCTCATTCCCGAAGGCTGGTCCGATTTCATAATGAAGGGCATAGGCTTATGTGTTATTTACATAGGCATTGATGGGGCCATGTCAGGTCAGAACACACTCATCACCATAATTTCCATGGCTGTGGGCGCAGTCATCGGTCTGGCACTGGATCTGGACAGGCACCTTAACAATTTTGCTGAGAGGCTGGAAAACCGGTTTAAAAAGCCGGGGGAAAATGTGACTATTGCTGAAGGCTTTGTTACAGCAAGTCTGTTGTTCTGCGTGGGTGCTATGACCATCGTAGGTTCACTTCAGGCTGGGCTTACGGGAAACAACGAAATGCTCTTTACGAAGGCTACTTTAGACGGTATTTCCGCTGTGATTTTTTCAGCATCACTGGGAATCGGCGTAATGCTGTCGGCAGCTTTCGTGTTCATATTTCAAGGCGCAATCGTGCTTCTTGCACAGGCTGTTGAGCCTTTCCTGGGTGATGCAGCCATCGCAGAGATGACCTGCGTGGGATCACTTCTGATTGTGGCAATCGGTTTGAATCTGCTGGGCGTGACCAAGCTTAAGGTCATGAATTTTATGCCTGCTGTTTTCATTCCTATTGTGTTGTGCCTGTTTATGTAAGATTATTATTTACATGTATGAAACCACCGCTTGCCCGGTACTTCAGTTACACGGGTACGGTGGTTTTTGTTTTCGGATTCTTGCGCAGGGTACACACCTGTGATAAAATTGAGATATACTGTAAAAGGATGGGCAGAAGTATGAATAAGGCCAAAATGATATATAAAGAGATACATGAACGAATGACAGAAAAGTGGTTCCTCAAGCAGATGGGAATGTCAGCAGAACAGATGAATGAGATGCTGGGCAGAGGACATCTGACAGATGTTGCGGAGGTAATAGCGGGCAGCATCGACGACAGGGGAAGATTCAGCGCGAAAAAAACAGCAGAGGTGGCAGAGCCATTGCTGGAACGGCTGGCAGGTTCAGGTGATTCTGCTGCCGCGGCTGAAGGCACGAGTCAGGCCGTATCCAGACTTCAGGCTGCATATAATTATGTGCTGGGAAATCTATTTCCGGAAAAACTTGATGCAAACGGGCCGACCTGTTCAATATTTGACAGGGACTCATCGGGAAGAAGTCTGTTCCTGCTTCAGCTTCTGCAGGCGGTCTTTAGCTGTGAAGAATATACCTCAGCCTTTGACCCGACGGTAGATATCCATTTCCTGGGCATTGATGAGATCAAGGCAAAGGGGTATAACAGAGAGTACCTGCGTCTGAGAGAACTTGCTGCAAAGAATTATATATATGAGTTCATGCGCATAGGCGTGGAGATGACTCCGTACAATACCTTGGGGCATATTGCGGGAGTTCACTATGTGGCAATGCATGCGGCACGTCAGCTTGAAGAGCTTAAGGTTCCCGTAGACCTGGGCCTTGTTTCAGGTGCGGCAGCAGGGCACGATATTGGAAAGTACGGATGCAAGAAAAGCGAGGAAAGAAGGATACCATACCTTCACTACTACTACACGGATATCTGCTTTAACAGGTTCAATATGCCTATGATAGGCCATATTGCAGCTAATCATTCCACCTGGGATCTTGAACTTGAAAACCTGTCGGTGGAGTCTTTGCTTCTTATCTATGCTGATTTCAGAGTGAAGAGCAGCAGAAACAGCCAGGGAGATGAGATTGTCCACTTTTACACCCTGGATGATGCCTTCCAGGTGATTCTGGACAAGCTGGACAATGTGGACGAAGCGAAGGAACATAGATATCGCCGGGTATATAACAAGCTGAAGGATTTTGAGGATTATATGATAAGTCTGGGCGTTGACACAAATTTACCTCAGGTGCCGGTCAAGGAGCCTGACAAGGTAATGCCAACGCATAAAAAAGATGTGGTGCTTGCTTCAGCAAACCAGATAGCCAAAGAATATAAGTATGCAGCTATTGACCACAATATCAGGCTCATGAACAAGTTTAACTGTGAGGAGGATTTTGGAAGTCTGCTGGAAACTGCCCGCAGTGAAAAACAGTGGAAGAGCCTGCGGACATATGTGTCCATTTTAGGTGAGTATTCCACATACATGACAGAAAAACAGAAGCTGATGACGCTGAAATTCCTCATGGAACTTTTACTCCATAAGGAAAGTGACATCCGCAGTCAGACAGGAGAAATCATCGGACAAATAATTGCCCGTTTTAATGAAGAATACAAGAAGGAACTTCCGGCAGGCGTACATCTGCCGAGCAAGGATGTAACCAACATATCCCTTTGGGAGGAAACCTTAAACACCATTCTGATGCCCGACCATAAGCTGACAGAGCAGCATAAGAAATGGGTAGAAAACAGTCTTAAATCTGTGACTGCCGGACTGCTGGCCTCATGTCGTCCGCAGCAGCGGGAGGAGTATCTGGACAGTTTGATGAGATGGTACCGGAAGAAAGAACTTACCCAGCTTAACATAGAGGCTCTGCTGCAGACGGCTTTTTCCATAGACCCGCAGATTTGCAGTCCTGATCAGAGGGAGACAATTCTGGCCTTTGCCATTAAGGCTGTATGTGAAGGCAATGCAGGAACCAGAATGGCGGCCCTTGGGGTGAAATACAGGTTTGATGGTGGAGATAACTACTATAGAGAACTGAAGGAGTGTCTTGGCCATGCTCCCGATAAAAAACTTTCGGAAGAAACTCTCTCAGAAATGTACCTTGACAATCTGAAGGCAAGCACACCGTGGACAATTAAGGTTGCAAACATTCAGCTCATGCTTAAGGATCTCGAAGAAAGCGGAGATGCAGGACAGGCCCTCCATGTGGCAACCCATCTGGGCAACCTGGTAAAGGTAAGCGAGACCATAATAGTTCGCCAGGCGGCAGGACACGGGCTGATTTCAATAATAGATCGAATGCCGCTGGAACAGAGAAACGAGATCGCTGTGGAACTGGGCAAAGGTCTGGAGATAGGAGATTATCAGTTTTCCAAATACATTCCAAATTATCTTGGGGTGATAATGCTTCACCTTCCGCCAAGGGAGCTGGATGAGCTGATTCTGGATCTGGAAAAGCTGCTTGATACTTCCAACGGACAGGTGGCGGCTGCAGTGCTGCACACTTTTGGCGTTGTGATGGAAAACTATCGCATTTACCGCGGACTCTTCGGCAGCGAGGAGACAGAGGAAGACACAGAAAACAGAAAATATAAGCTGGTCAACCTCATAGTGCGTGGATTTGCCAACTATAACACCACAATCAGTCAGGAGGCTTTCTGGACCTTCGGAATGCATATTTTCGGGTCCGACAGACTCAGCCTTGATGAAAAGTACAAAATTTACTGCCATTGCGGCAAAAAGCTGATGACCCTTTGCGAGAGCATGGAGGAAACCGAGCTGGGATTTTTCTATAATGCTGCCGTACTCAACCAGATTTACGGCTTTATCAGTAAGTATGAACTGGAAATCGGGGAGTTTAATGTGCCTACACCTGAAAAAGTGGCATTTTTCCCGGGAACCTTTGACCCTTTCAGCCTGAGTCATAAGGCCATCGCAAGAGAAATAAGAAATATGGGATGTGAGGTTTATCTGGCTTTGGACGAGTTCAGCTGGTCTAAAAAGACTCAGCCGAGGCTGCAGAGGAGACGAATTCTGAGTATGTCTATTGCTGATGAGGAAAATATGTACATTTTCCCGGATGATATACCAGTTAACATTGCAAATCCTAAAGACCTGGCGGTGCTGAAAAAGATTTTTGCAGGAAAAGAGCTGTTTTTCGTTGCCGGAAGTGATGTTATCCAGAACGCTTCCTGTTACCGGGCAGAGCCTTCCGAAAACTCGATACATTCATTTAACCACATTATTTTCAGACGTCAGTCTCAGGAACAGTCGGCTGCAGCAGGTACGGGAGCATCATGTGCCAAAGCAGTGCGTTATCAGGTGACAGGCAAGATTATAAATCTGACTTTGGAGGAATACTACGAGGATATCAGTTCCACCAGAATAAGAGAAAACATTGACATGAACAGGGACATTTCCAACCTGATAGACCCTGTTGCACAGAACTATATATATGAAAACAGCCTGTATCTTAGGGAGCCGGCATACAAGCATGTATTGCAGGCACAGGAAATACGCCTTGAGGAATATAAAGCCAGAGGGCGCAGTGCTGTTTCAGGACTGGAAGATGAATTAAAAGGCCGGGGCTACGATATGGATGCGGTGCTGGAATATCTGGACAGAGAAGATGTAAATACCGTCGTGCTGAGAGATGGCATCCAGAACGGCAGAATTGTAGCAGCAGCAGGAGTAAGCAGACTGGACAGCATAGATTTTCTCAGCACCTTCGGAGATCAGGATATCGCGGCATTTATCAGAAGCAAGGCCGCTGGAGCCGTGGCTGTAATCGGCGGAATTTTCTTCAGCAGAAACAGCTCAATTGGAAATCTGGGACAGACTATACTGGTAGAGCTTCTTTCGGAACTCCTTGCACGTGATTACACATATGTGGTATATCACCCATGTGAAGAAGCGGGAATGCGCAGAAGTACCGTGCGTGTGCTGGAAAAGCAGGGCTTCGTCAACATAGCACCTGCGGGCAGAAGACCTATTTATGCGGTGGATATGCGTTCTCCTGTGATAGTGTTCAAAAATGTCGATACCATAATAAAAAGTCCGCTTAATAAGAACGTCCATGTTCTCAAAGCGGTGGAGGAGGCTCACAGCAGGCTTCTGGCAATGCTGACCTCGATTTATCCCGGAGAGCTGATACTTTCATACAACTCAGGGATTATGCATCATAAGATAATAAACCTTATCGCAAAACTTAACGGAGTTCCGGCGGTACCTCTGGCAGAAAAGCGCTACGGCCCTTGCATGGTGGTTCCTTTCGGAAAGGTTCTGGAAGGGGTTGCGGTGCCTAATACGGTGACAAAGGCTCTCCATACAGAAAAATACTTTAACAGAGATGTTTCGGCCTTTACAATAGAAGAAAGCAGTTTCTATTCCACGCTGGAGGATCAGGTACGTACCATAAAATCCTTTAACAGACCGGTTATTCTGGTGGATGATCTTCTCCACAAGGGCTACCGCATGAACAAAATCGACCCAATTCTGAAGAAAACTGGTGTAGATGTTGTGGACACAGTGGTTGGAGTGCAGACAGGACGGGGTCGCGACCTTATGACCATCAAGGAAAGAACCGTCGACAGTGCATATTTTCTCCCTAATCTGAAGTGCTGGATAGATGAAACTGCCATTTACCCGTACATCGGCGGCGACAGTATGAAGGATGAAGAAAAACCTGTATCAAGCCTGGGGATGATACCGTCACTGAATCTGGTGCTTCCATATACGGTTCCTTCGTTTATGGGTGATATTTCGGGAAAGAGCATATGCGACTACTCCATGACATGCCTTGAAAATGCCCGCAGTATCCTCAAAACTCTGGAAGAGGAGTATCAGAATGTATTTGAGCGAAAGCTTACTCTGAAGAGGCTGGGAGAGGTTATAACCGAGCCAAAGCGTCCTGATATAGGTGAGCATGTGGTTTTCGATGAAAACATTGCTGCTTCTGCTTACGTGGAAAAAGACATGGAAAGACTTATAAGAATGAGGAAAATGTTTAAATGATAAAAAAGAGAAGCATATGGGAACTGGCCCCAGACGCAGATGAACTGAAATTGGCAGCTCCCCTTAAGCATAAAGGACTGAGGGTTAATATTCTTGCCTTGGGTGATGTAGGAGCTACACTGCTTTTGGGGCTCAGAGTTCTTGGCGGCGGCCTTGTAGAACGTATAGGAATTTATGATGTAAATCCTCAGGTGATGTCCAGATACGAAATGGAGATGAACCAGATAGGATGGCCTTTTGGCGGCAAGAAGCTGCCGGAGGTCGTGTGCCTTGACGAGGAAGATCTGTTTGACTGCGATATGTTTGTGTTCTGTGCCAGCAAAGCAGTTCCGCCTGTGGGTGCTGCCGGTGATGTGCGCATGATGCAGCTAGAAGCTAACAGCAAGATTGTATCACATTACGGCCGGATGGCAGGGGAAAAGAATTTCAAGGGAATTTTTGCAGTGGTTTCAGACCCTGTGGACCCTTTGTGCAAGGCGGCACTTCTGGCATCAAGAGAGGCTGACGTGCCCGGTGATTCAGGTGCAATGGGCTGCCGTGGCCTTGAGCCCGGCCAGGTACGAGGATATGGGCTTGGAGTTATGAACAAGAGAGCGGAGTATTATGCTCGAGGTGACAAGCGGTTTGAATCATACCTGACTGAGGGACGCGCTTTCGGACCTCACGGAGCAGATTTAGTCATAGCGAACAGCATCGAAAACTACGATGATGCGGTTTCCCGTGATCTGACTGACCTTACGGTGGCTGCAAACCTGAAGGTACGGGAGCTTGGATTTAAGCCATACATTGCGCCGGCTCTTTCCTCGGGAGCCATTTCACTTCTGCTGACACTTTCAGGTGAATGGAATTACAGCTCCGTATATCTGGGAAAGGGCGCAGAAGGTGCCTTTCTAGGAATCAGAAACCGCATTGAGCCTGATTCGGGGCATATAATTGTAGAGGATCTGCCTCTGCCTGATGAACTTTATGAGAGGATTGAGAAAGCGTACAGGAATCTCTGCGGGATTAACTGATTTTATAACCTACTCACTGGACTTTTTTTCAAAAACCGCATTTTTCTTTGCAAAATGAAAAAAATATGGCCGGTTTTGAAAATAAATTAAATAATATATTACATCAAAGGAAGTAAAAACAATTTATATTTGGTGAAGCAGGGCGAACAAACGATATCTGACAATATTTTTTGTAGTTTTTTTTTTAGAAATCGCCCGAAAGTCATTGGAGAAAAAATGAATTTATATTTAGTAAAGCTTATACGCGATTCTGATTGCATAAGCACCTGGTTCTCACACATGGAGAAAATTGCAACAGATGCCATCGCAGAAAGCGAAATCAACTGCCATATAATCGTGATTTGCGGGAGCCGGGAATTTGCGGCTGCAGCAAGCACCGGCAAACTGAGAAACAGCAGAATAATTTTTGCCGCTGACCTTGACGGAAGCGGTGTAAATATTGAAGCCATGAATGTTATCGGCTACCTTAATCTGAATCCGACGGCATTGGAAGGCTCCATAGGCGGCGTAATAGTTGACGGAAAGGGTGAGCTCTACACCAAGGACCTGGGCAGGAGACTGGTGTTTGCCGCAAATATGGCGGGATGTGCCTTTCCCGGGAAACCACTTGTGGAGGCAACGGGCAGCCTGTCCAATTTTGCGGTGTCAGCAAAGCTGTGGGAAACAAGCCTGGATGGGGCATATGTGAAGAACTGTCGACTCCTGGTAGAAAAGGTGGCATCTTTTAAGGCGCCTACCACCGAGAGAGGCGATTACTGCACCAATCAGCTTGGCACTTTAGAAAAGCCTAAGATTCTAGCCATACATGCCGGAAATAAGGCAACCTCCAACAGCTTCAGTTTGTGGCGGGAAGCTGCGAGTCACCTGAACGACATGGCTGAAATAGATGAGATTTCCATAAGAAACGGTCAGGTACTGGACTGCCGCGGCTGTAAGTACGAAGCATGCCTTCACTTCGGTGAAAACGCAGGCTGCTTTTACGGCGGCGTAATGGTGGAGAAGGTATATCCGGCAATCCTGAAAAGCGATGTGCTTGTGCTCATATGCCCTAACTATAATGATTCGGTCAGTGCCAACATTATGGCATTTATAAACAGACTGACAGCACTTTTCCGTACAAATGATTTCAGCCGCAAACGCATCTACTCCATAGTGGTATCCGGTTACAGCGGCGGTGACATAGTGGCTCAGCAGATAATAGGTGCCATTAATATGAATAAAAACTTTATATTGCCTCCGCATTTTGCCATGCTGGAAACAGCAAATGACCCGGGAACGGCTTTGGAGCTCCCGGGCATTAAGGAGAGGGCAGAAGCTTTTGCCCATGGAATTATTTCATATCGAATTCCGGATTGATGGCGTAGAAGTTTCTGCTGTCCAGTCTGTCCTGCACCAGTCTGAGGGCTTCGCCGAAACGCTGGAAATGAACGATTTCACGTTCTCTGAGGAAGCGAATCGGGTCGATAACATCCGGGTCGTCGGCAAGACGAAGAATGTTGTCGTAGGTCAGACGGGCTTTTTGTTCTGCAGCCATATCTTCGCTTATATCTGCGATGGCATCTCCCGTTACTGCCAGGGTAGCTGCTGATGCAGGTGTACCGGAGGCGGCCTGAGGATACACGCCGGCAGTATGGTCAACAAAGTACTCCGAGAAGCCGGCCTCTTTAATCTGTTCAATGGTCATGTTTCTGGTAAGCTGGTGAACGATGGTCATAACCATCTCCAGGTGACCGAGTTCTTCAGTACCTATGTCCGTCAGGATTCCGGCCACGTCTCTGAACGGCATGGATGTTCTCTGGGAAAGGTAGCGCAGTGAGGCACCAAGTTCGCCGTGTGGACCGCCGTATTGACTGATGATAAATTTTGCTAATTCCGGATTAGGATTTTTAATTTTAATAGGATATTCAAGTCTTTTTTCGTAATTCCACATACTATGCCTCCAATTCCCAAGGCCAAGGGCCCTGTATCCAAGTCCAGCTGTCCGCATCCCTGTTAACTCCGCCTATGGAGAGAGGACCGAAATTTTTCTCATATTCTTCTACATAGCGCTCATACATATGCTTGTTTTCATTATAGAAGTCAAGGGCTACACGGCAGGTAGGGTGGGAGTCCAGGAAAAGCACGGTGTCGAAAACAGCAAAGCCTGTTTCCTGAATCTTGCTCATAAGTTCGTCTCTGTTCATCTTTCCATGCCCCCTTTTCTCATATAACCTTCGAAAGGCAGGTCAAGCTCAGGGAAAATTGTTCCGCGGCTGAGACCGGCTTCGAGGGAATAAGTGGTCTTCCACTGCTGGAACGGCACATAAGCACTGGCCAGGGGAAGACTGCCGAGATACATGGAGTCAAAACCCATGGCATTACCGGCACTGCCGCCCTGCCAGTCAAGCTGAGGATTGTCACCGAGAGGGCCGCAGCCAATAGCAGCTCCGGCTCCAAGCTCGGAGTCAGCTTTATAATTCATTTGTCTTTCCGACGGCATTCTTTGCTGACGCATGGGTCTGTTGTTTTTGCAGGATTCACATGGAATCTGCATGCTGCCCATCATTAAGGGCATGCCTATATAAGGATCTCTAATCAAAATAATGCTCCTTCCATATTGATATATCTTTATTTTATGAAAAAACCATCTGTTTGGTGAAATACCCCCTTGAAAAAAAGTACCGTTTTGTTATCATAAAAAATAAGCACCATTTTAACGGACTTTTGATATATTATAAAGGTGGAGGAAACGTGATGGAGGAACGCAATAGTGGTAAGAAACGCGAATCTGGAAAACGGACAGCAATACCTTCCAAGGAAGAAATGGTGAACGTTCATAAAAAGGATACTATACTATCTCTCAGTATTTTTATTGCTGTTACGGTGGCTTCATTTTTCTTTAATGAAATGGCATCAGCGCCTATGCTTAATATAGCCATGCTTTATACTCTGGGAGTTTTCATAATAACCAGATATACCGACGGCTATATTTACGGTATCATGTTCGCCGTTGCCAGTGTACTCGGTGTAAACTTCTTTTTCACCTATCCGTATCAGACCTTCAACTTCACCCTTGAAGGATATCAGGTGACTTTCCTGGGGATGTTCATAATCGCTATCATAACATCTACTATGAGCACCAACATGAAGGAACAGTCCCGCAAGCTTATCGAACAGGAAAAGGCTCTGGCAGAGCAGGAAAAGGCTCTCATGGAGGCACAGAAGGAAAAGATGCGTGCAAATCTTCTCAGGGCGGTATCTCATGACCTGAGGACGCCACTGACAGGAATTATCGGAAACAGTTCGTCATATCTTGAAATGGAGGACAAACTTTCGGCTGAGGAAAAACGAGGGTTTGTAGAATACATAAACAGCGATGCCAACTGGCTTCTTAACATGGTAGAAAACCTTTTGTCTGTTACCCGTATAGATAATGATACGGCCAGCGTTTCCAAATCATTAGAGCCGGTGGACGAGGTTGTGGCAGCTGCTGTAATTCAGTTTAAAAAGCGTTTTCCGGAGGCGGAGGTCCATGTTTTCGTACCTGAATCAGAGCCTGACGATGCTATGATGGTCATGATGGATGCCATGCTTATTCAGCAGGTAATCCTGAATATTTTACAGAATGCGCAGCTCCACTCAGGCAGCAGCAAACCTCTGGAACTGACCATCGACGAGGACGATACAAGTGTAAGCGTTCGAATCCGCGACTATGGCGTAGGTATCGATGATAGCAGAATCGATGATATCTTTGACGGAGCAGGCTTTAAAAAGGGGGACGACAACACCGACGGATACAAGGGAATGGGAATCGGACTTTCTATCTGTAAAACCATCATCATGGCCCACAGCGGGGAAATTTTTGCAAGAAACTGTGAAGAGGGGGCTGAGTTCTGCTTCTCGCTCCCAAAGGAGACTGAGGAATAATAGGAGGGAAACAATATGTATCAGAAGGTATCAGTATTAATAATAGAAGACGAAAAAAGTATCTGCGACTTTATCAGTAAAACTTTAAGCAGCAATGAATACAAGGTGACTACCGCTGCCAATGGCAAGGATGGTATGGCACTTATAACATCATCCCTTCCGGATCTTGTACTATTGGATCTGGGACTTCCTGACATGGACGGAGTGGAAATTATCAAAAAAACACGTGAGTGGTCAAGTCTGCCGATTATAGTTATTTCAGCCAGAACACAGGAAAAGGAAAAGGTAATAGCTCTGGACGCAGGAGCAGATGATTACATAACAAAGCCTTTCGGAACCAATGAGCTGCTTGCAAGAATCCGTACGGCAATCAGGCACAATAATAAGCTTGTCGGCGAAGGAGCAAACACCAACAGACCTTACTCAGCTGCCGGTCTTGTTATAGACTTTGAAAAGCGGCTTGTAATCCTTGAAGGCAAGGAAGTCCACCTGACCAGGGTTGAGTATAAAATCGTATCCCTGCTGGCAAAGAACTCAGGCAAGGTTATGACCTATGACACTCTTATAGACCAGGTATGGGGCCCGTATGCGGATGATAATAATAGAATTTTAAGAGTTAATATGGCCAATATCAGGCGTAAAATAGAGGCAAACCCAGGCGAACCCAAATATATTTTCACCGAATTAGGAGTGGGTTATCGTATGCTGGAAGACGAAGGAATGGTTGGAGGTTATTAATGGCAAGCAGTTTTGGCAGTAAATTTAAAGTAACTTTGGGAGGCTGTCCCTCTCAAAGAGAAATTACAGTAAAAATAGAAGGTGTCCCTGAGGGCACAGTTATAGACTACGGTCAGATTTCTGATTTAATCAGGAGATGGGACGACCGGACGGGAAGATATGGTGAAGACGAAAGAGAAGAATATGAACGTGAAATCATATGGAAAACCGGAGTAATAAGCTTTGGAGGGGAGCTGGGCATAGTAACGGACAGCACTGTTGAAGCTGTGGTAGAAAGCCCTGCACCTGACATAGATGAATGGGAGGAATACAAGCTGATTCCGCGTCCCGGTCATGCTGATTTTGCAGCGGTAATGAAGGATGGACCGAAGGCGGATTTCATAGGCGGCGGAAGATTTTCGGAGGACCTGACTCTGGGGCTTTGTGTAGCCGGAGCTGTGGCTAAGCAGATACTGGCAGGCCGCGGTGTAGAAGTGCTTTCGGATATAGCTGAAATCAGCGGAAGCAAAAATCCGCTGACTTTTGATGATATAATTGAATCCACTGTTGTTGAGGAAGATTCCGTAGGCGGAGTTGTGGAGTGTGCAGTAATGGGTCTTGAGGCAGGCTCCTGCGGTGACAGCTACTTTGATGGGCTCAGGCCTAAGCTGGCTCAGGCTGTATTCGGCATCCCGGGTGTCTGCGGAGTGGAATTCGGAAGCGGATTTGCAGGCACATCTCTTTCCGGTTCAGAAAACAACGACCCTTATGTAATCGATGAGGACGGCAATGTGAGGACCTCATCAAATAATCACGGAGGAATTCTGGGCGGCGTAGCTACAGGAATGCCTATCGTCCTTAGGGCGGCTGTAAGCCCTGCACCTTCCATTGGCAAGGAGCAGGTCAGCGTAAACCTTGACACTATGAAGCCGGAATACATAACCATAAAAGGAAAGAAAACAGCCTGCAATGTTTCTCAGACGGCAGCCTGCGTAGAGGCGTCAGCTGCTGCAGCAGTGCTGGATGCACTGCTGCTTGAGGAGAAGGAAACTGTTGCCGAAGAAGGCAGCAGTGAAGATATTGACCACATGGCAGGCCATGAGGAAGGGAAGACCGGGGCAAGACCCTTCGGCCTTCTGGGCAGAAAGCTGGGATACAGCTTCAGTCCGGACATACACAGACAGATAGGCGAAGCTGCAGGCAGAACTTACGATTATGTTTTATTCGAGAAAGAACCTGAGGAGCTGGAAGCTTTCATAAAAGGCGGGGAATGGGAAGGCCTGAATGTAACCGTGCCTTATAAAGAGGACGTTATACCTTTCCTGGACAAGCTTTCCGAGGAGGCGGCAGCTATTGGTGCCGTAAACACTATCGTCAGAAAGGACGGCAGACTGATCGGATATAACACCGATTATTACGGATTTATGCATACGCTGGATGCAAATGAGGTACAGGTTGAGGACGCAAAGTGCCTGGTACTGGGTGATGGAGGCGCATCCAAGGCTGTATGTGCTGTGCTGAAGGATATGGGCGCCGGACAGGTGGTTGTGATGAGCCGCAAAGGAGAGACAACCTTTGCTGACATTGCTGACCACAAGGATGCTGACATTCTGATAAACACCACACCGGTGGGAATGTACCCTGATACAGGCAAGTCTCTGGTATACCCTGGAACCTTTACAAAGCTCAAATGGGTCGTAGACCTTATATATAATCCTATCAGGACCAATCTGCTGTGCCAGGCCAAAAAGTCTCTCATGGAGCCGATTTCGGGCCTTCAGATGCTCGTGTCGCAGGCGGTTTACTCCTACATGCTCTTTACGGATAATGTAATCGAAGAAAGAGAAGAAATCACTGAAAAAATTGCAGATGCAATGAGAAGCGAAAAACAGAATATCCTGCTTATCGGCATGCCGGGAACAGGAAAGACTACTGTGGGAACAGCTCTGGCAGATATGCTGGGCCGTGAGCTTTTCGATACAGACGAAATGATTATCGCAAGAGACGGCAGACCGATTCCGGAAATCTTTGCTGATGAGGGCGAGGAGTATTTCCGAGACCTTGAAAGTGCTGCAGCCTCAGAACTGTCACAGAAGACCGGCGTTATCATTTCAGGCGGAGGAGGCATAATCACCAGAGAGGAAAACTACTATGCTCTGGCCGAAAACTCCTTTATCGTCTTCCTTAATCGCGACTTGACTCTGCTGCCGATAGAAGGAAGACCTCTTAGCCAGAGCCAGCCTTTGGAAAGACTCTATCAGGCTCGCCTGCCGCTATACAGAAGCTGGTGCGACGCCGAAGTGGACATGAACGGCCTTACTCCTGAGGAGACAGCTGAGAAAATAATGGAAGTGTTCAGATAATATAATAAGGAGCCACTCTGCGAAGGATGTGGCCCCTTGTTTTTTTATACGGCAGGCCCTAAAGGAATGTTAGGGAAAACCGGTTCACCGAAGTAAATGTATACGAACTTGACACTATAGAAGTCTACTACCAGTATGTTGCCGTTGGAAATATCCTGAAGCAGCAGGTAGTTGTTTCCTACTCCTACGAGGAAGCCGAATCGTTCTTCTGTATTTCCTGAGCCGATAAGCTGCTCAACCCTCACATAACGGCCTATCTGAGTTCTGAGAAAGCCGTTCATGTACTGGATGGAGTCATAGTCGATGGTCTGCTCATATTCAGGCGGAACCATCGGGTGGCTCGGAACATTGAAGCTCGGGCTCTGGCTTCCTGCAGCGGCAAGGGAGTTTACGTAGTCTGTCATGCCGTTAAAGTTAAGCGGGAACTCGGCCTGCTGCTGCATTTGAGGTGCAGCTGCCTGCCTGCGGGTGACACCGTTGTCATCTGTAATTGTGTTTTGGGTGCCTTGCATTCCCTGCATCCCTTGCATTCCCTGCATTCCTGGCATTCCCTGCATCTGTACACCGGGCATACCCTGAGTGCCCGGAATCATGCTGGGTGCCGTTCTTGTCTGTACTTCGACTGCATTTTCAGCTGCGTCTTTGATTGAAGCCGGTTCAGCAGGTGCCTGAGCTTCTGCCGGCGCAGCTGTGGCAACAACCTCTGCTGCAGGTGCTGATGCTTCTTCCAGTTTAATCTTGTCACCGATATGTACCTCGCCTTTTCTGATCATCTTTGGTGTAACAAAATTTCCACCGCATGGTGCCATAAAAAAACCTCCTTAAGTATCCTTGTAAAGTTCAGTAGGGATATAGAAACAATGGTCGCCTACCCGGTTATGTATAACCCCGACCCTTGTTGGAAAGTATGTAGGGCATGTATCGCTGTAGGGATTGAAGAAAAAAAGGGACTGATCCACTCCTTGCAGTCTTCCTCCGTCCAGTGCCCAGTCGACTATGTCATAATGCTCCTGGGTAGGTGTCATGTTGTAGACATTCTGGGCATTGTACTGTCCGCCTACAGTCTCGCGCATGCACACGAACTGCCTTGTGTGTACGGCAGCCATAAATTTGACGAAAGTTCCATTAAAATGGAGCTTTTTTTAATTACGCAGACGGAGGAAAAATGATGGCTGTATTTAGAATTGAAAAAAATAAGAATTACACAACCATGAGCAACTACCATCTCAGAGACAGAAGATTGTCCCTTAAGGCAAAGGGACTGCTTTCTCTGATTTTAAGTTTGCCTGATGGCTGGGACTACAGCGTAAGGGGGCTGGCTTCAATATGTAAGGAAAGTCCTGACGGCATTGCCACTCCCTTAAAGGAGCTGGAGAAATTCGGATATCTTTTCCGGGAGCAGACAAGATGCAGCAACGGCCGTCTGGGAAAGGTGGAATACGTGATTTACGAACAGCCTCAGGATAATTTACCGCAGCAGGAATTGCCGTGTCCGGAAAAGCCGTACACGGTAAAACCAGACACGGTAAAACCGGATACGGTGATTCCGTTAACGGAGAGACCGTGTACGGAAACTCCTGCACAAATAAATAAAGAAGAAATAAATACTGAAAAAGAAACAACTGATAAAAACAATTACCAATCAAATCAATCAAGGAAACAGGCGGATGCAGATAAGATGATGATGGAAAGGAATTTGTTTAAAAATCAGATAAAAAAGAATATTAGCTACGAGGTTCTGGCTGAAGAATCACCGGCTGCAGCAGAAGAAGTGGACGAGCTGGTTGAACTGATGTCGGATGCAGTCTGCGTAAATGAACCTTTTGTCAGGGTAGGCGGAAGCGAGATACCTACAGAGGTTGTACGGGAAAGGTTTCTCAGACTTAACTCGGAACACATTCTTTATGTCATAGGATGTATGAAGGTAAGCTCAGGAAAGATACATAACATTCATCAGTATCTGCTGACAGCGCTATATAACGCACCGGTGACAATGAATCACTATTATACAGCAGAGGTTAATCACGATTTGCGAGGAGGTTGAAAATGAAGAAAACGAAAGTTATTGCAATTGTAAATCAGAAGGGTGGCGTGGGAAAGACCACAACGACCTTAAACCTTGGTGCCGGACTGGCCACTCAGGGGAAAAAGGTTCTGCTCATCGATGCAGACCCTCAGGGAGACCTGACAGTGAGCCTTGGTTACAATGATACTGACAGCTGTGACTGGACCTTGGCTTCGGTTATGCAGAGCATAATCAGTGAAAAGGAGTTTAAACCGGATAATGGAATTCTTCACCACAAGGAAGGTATAGACCTTATGCCTTCAAATCTGGAACTGTCAGCCATGGAAATGCAGCTTGTCAACGTAATGAACAGGGAGAAAATCATGAAGGAGTATGTGGACTCTGTCAAAGACGGCTACGATTATGTACTGATAGACTGTATGCCTTCTTTGGGAATGATTACGGTCAATGCACTGGCTGCTGCGGACAGTGTGATTATACCTGTGCAGGCTCACTACCTTCCGGCTAAGGGGATGACACAGCTTCTCCAGTCCATAACCCGTGTCAAGAAATATATTAACCCGGGACTGGAGATTGAAGGTATACTCATGACCTTGCTGGACAGGCGGACGAACTTTGCTTCAGAGATTTCTGATACAGTCAGAGAAAACTATGGGAGCATATGCAGAGTTTTTAAAACGGAAATACCTGTGGCGGTAAAGGCAGCGGAAACCACAGCTGCAGGTGAAAGCATTTTTTCCTACGATGCGAAAAGTGCAGTGGCTAAAGCATATATGCAGCTTACCAAGGAGGTGATGGAAGATGGCGAAAGGAAA
>CALZOZ010000001.1 GCA_945828095.1 uncultured Clostridia bacterium | reverse complement strand
CTTTCCCTGCAAGCCTTCTAAACCGTCATACTTCAGCAGGGTAGGGAATGGCAGAGTGGACCATCCTGTGAAGCGGATATCTTCATAAACCAGGGTGTCAACCGTTTTAGTCATATCGCCCTTTTTAAAAGACGATTCCGTTTCGCCGGTGCTGTAATCAAAACTGTTTATCCAATGAAGATTATCTGCCGAGTCGGCTCTGAAGCCCACCATAAGTCCGTCTGCCGCGTCTCTGTTTCCTGTAATGGTTTCTTCCGTCAGCTCAGCTTCACCAATCCGTTCATCCACGAAAGCCCAGCCGTAGGCAACCATCACAACTGAGAGAAGTGCCGACGTCAAAAATATAATAATAGATTTTTTCATAATTAATGACTCTCCTTATCTCATCTGATCTACAGCTGTTCTGATACGGTCTGCCCTGTAATCATATTTTTCCTTTACAATTTCAATTAAGGTTCTTCCGGATTCTTCTATCTCTTTCACGCTCAGATCATCTATAATCTCACTCTTTCTTATGAGAATGGCTCTGTCGATATAATCGGCAATTTCTTCAATTAAATGAGTGGATATGATTACCGTCTCGTCATCATCTAAAACGCTTACCAGCACTTCATAAAAGTCCTCTCTGTTAAACACATCGTTACCGGCGAAAGGTTCATCCATGAAGATATATTCGGCACCCTGGCTGATTGCCAGGACCACTTCAAACTGGTTCTGCTGCCCCAGACTGAATTCGCTGATTTTCTTCTTTGTCGGCAGTTCAAAAAATTCCATCAGGGCTTCATAACGTTTTTCCCTGAAGGTCGGAAACTGCATCTTATAAAACCACTTGTGGTCATCTGCCGTGATAGACGGAAAGAAAGAATGATCACCGGTTGCAAAAGATAACTTAGCGATGTTGCTCTCATCTATCTTTTCTCCATCCAGTGTTATTTCGCCCTCGAAGGTCAGAAAGCCCATTATGCATTTCATCAATGTGGTTTTACCTGCTCCGTTAGCTCCGAAGAGACCGATTATCTGTCCCTTGGGAATCTGGATATTGCAGTTTGAAAGGGCAACCTTTCCCTTGTATTCCTTAGATACGTTTTTTACCTCAATCATTTTACGCCCTCCTAAAATGGTAAAATATGCGATAGATAATCCGGATAAAGTGCGATTTCCGGTGTCGCGACAGCATACATAAGTAAATCAATTACGGTATGCGCCACCATTATCCCTGCTATGGAAAGGGCCTCTATGACAGGTGATATCCAGATAGTTCTCTGATACTCTTTTCTGTCAGGAAGCCTTTTCATAACGTACACACTTTTAGTCTCCTTATTGTAGTATGCGTAATTCCAGTATGCCTGAATGAATAAAACCAATAGAATGGCTATAATGTATCCGTAATATGTGTGTTGCTGAAGCTCCCAGAAGTAAGGCATTTTCAGGCCCGAATCTATTGTTATTCCTTTGATGCTGTTATTTATTACGTTCAGCTGCAGGAGGTATCTGCCAAAGAAAAGGAGATGCCCGGCAAAGCCTACAAAAATACACCCTCCAAATAAGGCATTTGATTTTTCCATGTTTATTCCCAGCGGCATAAATCTGCGTCTCAGCCAGCCCGGATTAACAAATTTAAGACCTTTTCTTTCAACATTTTCCGCGGCTCTGCCGTAGCGCTGCAGAAGGGATGTGTCCGAGGATGATGAATCAGAATGTAAGGCGGGGCTATTCACCGCAAGGTGAACGCTGTCATCAAATTCGTCGCTGTCTAGATCCATTAATCCTGCGTATTTATTAACCTTGAATGGATCACCCTTAGGACGTTTTTCTCTGGAAAGCACATCTCCAAAGCAAAATAAAGCGTAAATAATAATAATCATAATTGCTATGAGTGTGTAACTGCTCTCAGGGGTATAGGTCCAGATAAGAAACATGGGAACTATGACCAGTACCACCCCTGCTGATGGGGTCCCGTTATGCCAGCTTAAATAACATGACCTGGCGCATTCGCCTGCCAAAGCCAATACCGAAACAATATTAAATGCGATTACTGTCGGATGTGAAATCGGAATCAAAGCGGACCCTATTTTCGTCCTTAACAGGCCCAGTGCAAGTTTTGTGTCAATGCCTGTGGCTCCTGTCATGACCAGCCCCAGCTTTCCGATTGCGTATAAAGAAGCTATTGCCGCGCCCCAGAATATCAGAATCATAGCAAGATAGTAAACGAAAATTGTAAGGTAAGATGAAATAGGTGACAAGTGCAGTCTTCTCATTGTATACCCGGTGGTTGAATGGGCCGCCTTCAAGGCTTTTTTCCCATTTAAAGAGTTTACTACCAATATCAGTCCCAAAAGATTTACAGCAATAAGTACCAGAACCGCCCATACTCCTCCAAAAGCGCGTTCCATAAGCATATAGGAGCTGGTTTCGTAAGGATTACCTATTCTCAATAAGAAAATTGCCAGAAAGCATAATGGAATGGCTCCTAAAATAAGCAGGATTTTTTTATAACTTGCTCTGTTGTACAGGAAAATTAAAGATAAAAATTTGTTCAATCAGAACACCCCCGTTTCAGCTAGCTGATCGCTGCACATACTTAAAAGCGTCCGGTAAATCCGATCTATGTCGGGGAAGGTATAGTATTCATAGCTTTTACCATCATAGTAGACACCCTCATAGACGGTAACCAGCCCTCTCAGTTGTACAGAAGCTCCCTGAGCCGACTCGCCCGGCAAAACAACCAATTTTCCCATGGTTTCTGCCTCCGGCATCTGATTGCGCAGGACTTCCTGTATTTCTGCCTTCAGTTCCTCGCCCTCAGGATCATCCAGATATATCATTTCCACACTTCTGTCTTCCATGACCAAACGAATTTCAGTAAAATCCAGATCATCTTCCTGAAAGTTTACCGGCGAATTGCGCTCCCTGCAAATCCAGCTTACTGTAAAGATATAAAGCAGAATCAATATGGCAAAGGCAATCATCCAAAGTCGTTCCTTTTTCTGGGCTTCATTTATATATGTACTGATTCCCTTTATTGCCGCATTATCCGCAGCCTCAACCGTTATGGCTGCTGCTCCGTCCGGATACAGGACTTTATCCTGTGACCTGCGCTCTCCGTCCAGCAGCTCGCTGACCGACACGTCCAGCACCTCTGCGAGAGGTCTCAGCATAGAGACATCAGGAAAGCTTTTTCCCCGTTCCCATTTGGATACAGCCCGGTCAGTAACGCCCAGTTTATCTGCCAGCGACATCTGTGTCAGCTCTTTTTCTTTTCGTATCTCCTGTATGAGTTTTCCTGTCTTTTCATAATCCATGGTGATACTCCTTTCACAGTGTTAATCTTATCACCTTTTAGAAAATATGGCAACAAACCGTCGGTTGAGTTGGCCGAAACCATGAGAGGCTGCTGGGTGTTTGTCTCGGTGGTACAGCTGTGTGTTTTTCTCATCGAGAGAATACCTCTCCGGTTTTATACATTTTTTTCTCACCAAGAGCTACAGAGCGCATAAAAATTTTAGGAATCGGAAAACCACTCTCTGCGTGGTAAGTGTTCTTCTAATTAGGAGGCTGGAAACGCTGAATAATTTTTATATTATATGGAATCAATTCCATATTCTCCGGCATTTATTGCATCATTGAGAAATGGGTCTGAAAAACGTTTTCTAACTTTGATTTTATTTTCAAGGGTTTGAGGGTTTCGAAGGAAAAAAATGCATAAAACTGATGCTGTTTTTTCTTTTTGGTCGAAAATCTTTTCTTTTTGCAAAGAAAAAGGTCAAAAGAAAAAAGACCTCATCTCGAGATCTCTTTATTTTGAATCCAAACATTATATGTAAATACCAGCAGTACCGCTAGAAATGTAAATGCTGCCCAGTCACGCAGCAATACATACACAAGATACCATCCCGGGCTTTGATATCTCATAAAAAATAATCCTGCGCAAAGTATTATGAAATCTGCCCAGCCTGTCTTCAGTAGGCTCTTTACCCTTTGATTCATCGTTATTTCAATATTTCTATAACTCCACACTGTACATATAATCAGTACCACCTTGAGCAGCTGTTCCAAAAGTGCAAACCAAAATACAATGTAAGGTTCCCCATATCCTTCAATTACTGTCAGTATATACCCCGGTTGTATTGATGTCGCAAATCTCAAGACAAGCTCTGCCATAAAATAAATGGTCCATGCACATTTGAGCCCAACTCGCCTTTGAAAGCAAAAGCAGACCACACCACAAGCCACGAAAGGAACTGCCATGCACATTGCTGCGAGAAAATCCCTGCTTATTGCACCAATCAGCATCATTACGGTGAAAGCCATACATAGCAGTATAGTTCCGGCAATTTTTCTTTTTTCGATTCCGTAAGCCCCTGTATATATTTCTGCTTTTCCATTTCTACAGCCATCATTAGGTTCTTTATCAACAGTTCCATTATCAATATAATCCGGGGCTCCCTCCTTTCCGCGCACCAGCACATCCATGGAAACACCGAAAATATCGCAGAGCTGCACCAGTTTCTCAAGTTCGGGAACCGATGCGTCCGTTTCCCATTTAGATACTGATTGACGGGATACGTCAAGGGCATCTGCCAGATCATTCTGAGACATATGCTGTTTTGTGCGATATTCCGCTATTCTCTCCCCTAAACTCATACCATTCTCATTCCTTTCTTATTTCCTCATCTGTAGCATAAGTATAGCATAAGCCTGCCTCTATGTCTGCCAATTTTCTCTAGCACCTTGGCAACCATCGGTTGCACTTCCTAAAACACCTCCGGTATAATTCCCGATACACTTTATTCAAAAAACTCCTTGTCCATCATAGCTCTTACTGTAACCTGCGGGTCCACAATCTGACAGATTGCCAGGTCGCACTTCATGCTCATGAGCATACCTGCCTCTGTTTTGTCCCAGCCCTTTGCCAACAGCAGTTCATACATGGCCTCCAGTGCCAGACGGATAGCATCCTCATATGTAAGAGCAGATGCTATAGTCATCACACGGCCTTTTTCATCAGCCTCAGCCAGTGTCGGCTGACGCAGTTCTGCTTTTTTTATTACCTTTACTCGCACTGTCACTTCACCTGAAGTCTCAAGGCCGTATTCGAATACCTCTCCGTCGCCCATGAGAGCGTGGAGATCGCCCATAGCCAAAAGTCCTCCTTCTGCCGCCACAGGGAAAAGGATAGTTGAGCCCTCCACAATTTTGTTGCAGTCCATATTGCCGCCATGGGAATCCGGTGTTACGGTTGGTATTCCGTCTCCCGCAGGAGCTACGCCTATTACTCCTATCATGGGCTCAATTGCAATTTTCTTTCCGCCGATTTTAACAAAACCGTCTTCAAACTCAAAGGCACGCATCACATATTCACCTTCATAGTTTTTGAAGCCGTGCTCACCGAAGCCGGTACCCATAGCTCCCCAGCCCCGTGTTTTGATGGATAAAATCTCTACCCCAAGTGCATCTCCCGGTTCAGCGCCCTCTACATAAAGCGGACCTGTGGCAGGGTTAGCCATGTACTTTCCGCACACCTTTCCTTCCCAGTCACGGATTCCATCACGGCTTACTGCGCCGTCATAGCAGTCCATGGTTTCAAATATTACTGTATCTCCGTCCTTACAGCGGGCTGCAGGCGCGTTTGAAGCGGACATTATATCTATTTTAGATGTGCAAGGTATCTTTATCATTGTTGTTCCTCCATATTATGTGCCTTATAAAAACTGCCGGCACTATAAGCCGGCAGTAAGTCAATTCTGTTTTTTAGTCTGTGTAATTGTCGAAGTATCCCTGAATATAGATGAACGGGGTTCCCTTGTCTCCGGAGCCGCTGGTAAGGTCGCACAGTGAACCTAAAAGGTCTGTTAATCTTCTAGGTGTGGTTCCTTCTGTAGCCATCTGTCCTACCAGATTGTCATCCTTTTCGCGGATAGCGTCCTCGATAGCTGCCTTAAGCTCGTCGCCGCGGAGGTCTGCAAAATCATTGTCTGCAAGGTACTTAAGCTTAAGCTCATTAGGCTGGCCTACCAGTCCTGAAGTGAACCCAGGAGAAACTACAGGGTCTGCAAGTTCCCAGATCTTTCCTACAGGGTCCTTGAATGCGCCATCGCCGTAAACCATAACCTCAACAGTCTTTCCGGTTCTTTCCTTGATGTCAGCCTGAACACCTTCAACGAATTCCTGGCAGTTAATCGGGAACAGCTTGATGGTATCCTCTGTAGCCTTGTTTGAACCCAGAATTCCGTAGTCAGGATTGTAGCCTGAACCGTTGACCGGAGCTGTAAGAAGCTCGTCCATGCCGAGTACAACCTTTCCGCCTGCTTCAGTGATAAGTCTCTTGGTTCTCTTTCTGGTATGAATGTCAGCACAGATAACCTTGTCAGTGTACTCTACAATTTTACGAGCGTTGTTTGCAAAGATAATCTGAGCCTCTGCACCTTCCTCTTCAATAATTCCCTTATAGTAGTTTACATAGTCGATGTCTGTGAAAGTATGCTTGGACTTTCCGAAAGTTGCCTCAAACTCTTCCTGTGTGAGAACATCGGTATAAGGATTTACTCCCTTTTCGTCAAGCAGATCTAAATCCAGCAGGTGATTTCCCACTTCGTCGCTCGGATAGCTGAGCATAAGCACAACTTTTTTACATCCCTTTGCAATTCCTCTGAGACATATTGCGAATCTGTTTCTGCTTAAGATAGGGAAAACAACACCTACAGTCTCTCCGCCGAGCTTGTTTCTTACATCCTCAGCAAGCTGGTCGGTAGTAGCATAGTTTTTCTGTGCGCGAGCCAGAATGGATTCCGTAACCGCCAGCACATCCTTGCTGCCGATTTCAAAATCGCCTGCCTCAAGGCATCCCATAAGAGTGTCAACTACAATCTTCTTTAAATCATCGCCTTCTTTGATAATCGGTCCGCGAAGTCCGCGGGAGACGGTTCCTATTCTTCTTTCCATGTATATCTCCTTTTAAAAAGTGAAATTGTTTACTTTTCCTATAACTATATAATTATACTCCATTCCGTGTCTTCAATCAAGTACATAAATCTCTATTTTTCAAGGAGGCCGCCAACCAAAACGAAGTATGAAGGCACTTTGCCCTCTTCAATCCATTCCAGGGGTATTCCTAAAAGGTCATGGACAGTCTTTCCCACATTGCCGCCAAGAGACTCTATGGAATATCGCATTTTCTCCGGATATCTGCATGGCTTGCCCGATGTTCTGGTGCAGTTCCCTTTGCCGCAGAGACTGCAGCTTCCCGCCGAAAGAGATACGGACCCCGGGCGGGTGCTTTCCATATCAAAGAGTTCAGTGGTAATCTTCTCCTTGACCTCCGCCATGATTTCAAGACTTCTTTCCTCAGACTCAGACCCGTCGAAATTTATCTTATATCCCAGCACATAAAGGCTGCTGTAGTTTTTACAGTATTCCTCCGGTTCAAAATCATAACTCGGACATGACCAGACCTTATCAAAATTAGGGCAGCTGCGGCAGTATTCAAGAAACTCATTCACATTTACATAGTCACTTATGTAGTCTGTTACAGGTATCTTTCTCTCAAACTTTTGAAGTGTGTACATGGCCCATCATCCTCTCCCTTTTTAGTTTTTCCTGCATTTAGTATACCACAGCCTGAGGATTTATGATACAATAATTCATATACACAGACACTAACACAGGAGGAAAACACATGGCTTTTGGTTTTTTTAAGAAAGTAGAAGCAGCAGATTTAATTTTACATAACGGGCATGTATTTACACAGAATCCCGAACTGCCGTGGGCTTCCGCCGTTGCCTGCAAAGGCGAGGAAATTATGGCCGTAGGCAATTTTGACGATATGGACGGAATCATCGGAAATGATACACAAATCATAGATTTAGACGGAAAGTATGTATTCCCCGGCTTCATAGATATTCACAGAAGCCCGGTGCTCAAGACATTTGAGGGCCGGTATGCTGACCTGTCAGAATGCAGCTGTCCCGAAGATGTGGCTGAAGCAATAAGAGACTGGGCGGACGAAAACCCGGATAATGAAATCATATTCGGCTACGGCTACAGAGACGATCTGAAGCCGGAGGACGGAGAAGAGGATGAATTCTCAGCATCATCAAGACTCCTTGATGAGGTTTGCCCTGACAAGCCTGTACTGCTCCTCTGCACCAACTGCATTGACTGCTGGACCAACAGTGCTGCAGACAGAATCATCGTAGATACCGCCGAAGAGGAATGTGTGGATACTGTCACTGTGGGATATGTACTCAATCTGCTCATACCTTTTGACTTTGATATTATAGAAGAAACCGTCCGCACCGAAATTTCAGATCTGGCAGACAAGGGCTTTACATCGGTGCTGAACCTGCAGTCTCCGGACTACTTCGAGAGCCTCTATCAGGACTCCATTATCGGACTGTATAACGAAGGACAGATGCGTCAGAGATTTTTCGGTTCCTATTTTATGAACCGTCCGCTGCTGCCGCAAGGTCTTATTCACCGCCTTATGGCCAGACGCACTAACTGCCTGGAGCTGGGCGGCATGATTCACGCTGAAATGCTGAACCTATACCTGGACAACAGCAATTCACCTGTTCCTTTCACTCAGGACTCACTGAATAAGATTCTGGAAGATGTATGTGACAAAGGCTTCGGAATTTTCCTGGAGGCAATCGAAAAGGAAGACCTTCTGATGGCTTACGATGCACTGGAGCATGTTCGCAGCAAGGGTTATAAAAACATGTTTGTAATAGCCTCAGACTGCCAGCTTTCATCAGAGGATACAACAGACCTTATTTATTGGGAAAGCGCCTTCAAAACTTGGGGGACAAACGTATTCTCCCCAGGCAGCCTGACAGGCAGCGTAACTTCGGTGGAGGAAGCCATAGACCATCTAACTGTAGATGCTGCTGCAGTAGTCGGAATGTCCGATAAACTGGGCTCTTTAGAGCCGGGCAAGCTGGCCGATATGGCTATCTTCGATGAAAATCTTTTCGATCTTGACCTTAAATTGCTGCCTAGAATTCATGCATCCATTACAGTGCTTGGCGGAGAAATCGTTTACGATGCCGATGTTGAAAACGACATGGAGATGTATAATTTAATGGCTTCGCAGCAATTATAACTTTCAGGAGGAAAATTCAGATGAAAAAACTATTAAGCGTATTTTGCATATTGGCATTAATTTTTGCAATGTCATCCTGCACAGACAAACCTCAGACAGAGGAAACCCCTATTGTGAATCCTGTCAATCTGAGTTTTTCGCTTCTTGACGGCGAAGACGACCTGACACTTGAGGAATTCGATGAAATAAAGGATGATCCATTCATCGCCGAAGAGGGGTCTAGCGTTCTTGAGGCTACCCAGCTTTATTGCATATCCCACGACATTTCCATTTCTGTAGACACATCAAAGGGCTATGTTACCGAAATTGCCGGTTTAACCGAAGGCGATTACAATAAACAGACAGGCTGGGTTTTCACGGTCAATGGAGAAATGGGAATGCTCACCGCAGAAGAGCAGATTATTCAGGAAGGCGATAAAATCGCCTGGGAGTTTATTGACTTTTCAGCAATAGCATGGTAAAATAAACACAATAATTTATAAAAACATCACTCATCCTTCACTTTTGAATGTTATTATTAAGGTGTTCTGAGGGGATGAGGAACAAATAGCAAACTTTCCTTCTTTTATTGAATACACACACACTTTCAGGAAAAAGGCTTCTCGCAAGAGAAGCCTTTTTCCGTTTTTGTCTTATATTTTCGTTCTTATACGCCTTGAAATTTTATTCATCAATATACAAAACGCGGTCGCTGACGTGCTCCACCATGGTAATATCGTGAGAGATAATCAGCATAGTCAGATTTCTTTCGTCGTGTAGTTTTTTAAGCAGGTGGATGATCTGCGATTGAACCGGAACATCAAGGGATGATATAGGTTCATCAGCAATTATAAAATCAGGCGATGTTATCAGCGCTCTGGCTATTGCGGCTCTTTGTCGCTGTCCCCCTGACACATCATAAGGATATCTGTCAAGCAGCTCCTTTTCAAGACCGCAGGAGTCTGCTGCTTCCGCTGCCATATTGTAAAGCTCTGTTTTTTTCAGCTTTCTATGTTTGTTTAAGGCTTCGATTTCCGCCGGTTCGGCTATTATCTCCCAAAGTTTCATTCTGGGATTAAATGCTGAGGCTGAATCCTGAAATATCATCTGCTTCTTCAATCCATCTGCAATGGTTATGGTACCTCCCTCCGGCTTATAGATGCCCATAATGCATCTGGCCAGTGTAGATTTGCCGCAGCCCGATGGCCCAACCAGGCCTACGATTTCACCTTTTTCAATAGTAAGATTAAACCCTTTAAGCACAGGCCTGAAGTTTTTCTTGCCCAGAGGAAATGATTTCTTTAGATTTTCTATGATAACTGCCGGCTCTCTCTCATAAATTCGAGATGTCCCCGATTCCTCTGCCTGCCCATGGCGACGGCCGTGATAGTGGGAGGTGCCTTTGCCGTAGGCCACATAGCCCAGTAGCTTCTTGGTATATTCCTCCTTAGGATTGCTGAAAATCTCCGCTGTCTCACCCTGTTCTATAATGAGCCCTTCCTTCATGACTGCCGTTCTGTCAGCCAGTTTTTCAGCCAGTCCCAAATCATGGGTAACAAACAGCATAGCCTTTCCCTGCTCCCGACAAATCCGCTTCAACAGCCCCATTATCTCGTTCTGTGTTTTTATGTCCAAAGCTGTGGTGGGTTCATCGGCAATAATGAGTGCAGGATTACAGGCCAGAGCTATGGCTATAGCTGCTCTTTGCCTCATACCGCCGCTGAAATGATGAGGATACTGTCTGTATCTCTCTTCTGCCTGAGGAATTTCAACCATCTTAAGCAGCTCAACGGTCTTGGCTTTGGCTCCCGCCTTGCTTATGTCCTCATGTAGGAGAATTGCATCTCTTATCTGGCTTCCAATGGAAAAGGTGGGATTGAGAGATGTCATCGGGTCCTGAAAAATCATTGCGGCCTGTTTTCCTCTTACCTTTTCCATCTGCCTATCGGTCATTTCCGTGACCTTAAGTCCTGACAAAGTTATACTTCCGTCCTCCACCTTTGCATGGCTGCGGTGAAGTCCCAGGATGGACCGGCAGAGAGCAGTTTTACCGCATCCCGATTCTCCCACTAATGCCAGCGTCTCTCCTGCTTCCACATAAAGATTTACTCCTCGCACAGCCGGCACCCTGCCGTGGGAACCGTAAAATGACAATTTGAAGTTTTCTATATCAAGAATTCTGTTCATTTTCTATAGTCCATTCTGCAATGTTGTGGAATACACCCACTCCGTGGTGTCCCAATACTGTGTTTTCAGTGATTCCCTTAATATTGGCCTTCATTGCATAGTCTGCATCCACGTAGGCTATGAAGGTGTATGGCATAGCTTCAGTCATAACCGCCTGGAACTGGTCATAAAGCTCTGTTCGCTTGGCAGCATTCTCAGTGTGTCTTGCCTCTGCAAGCAGCTGGTCAATCTGAGCGTTGGAGTATCCGGTGTAATTGTCCCCGGCGTCCGTAGAAAACACCTTGTATGTATGGTCATCCGGATCAAAAGGACTGCCCCAGCCGATAATGCAGGCGTACTGCCCTGTCCAGTCCAGAGAAGGTCTGGTTTCTGCGGTAACATTTGCTCCAACTTTCTGAAGCTGTGCCGCACACATAACCGCCATGTCCACACGCACTTTATCATCAGCCATAGCTGAAATCACAAAAGCCAGCTGCTGTCCGTTCTTTTCATAATATCCGTCTGCTCCTTTTTTCCAGCCTGCAGCCTCCAAAAGTTCCTTGCATTTATCCGGATTATACTCAAATTTTTCTATACTGTCATTGCTGTATTCCCCGGCCTGAAGAGGTGAATACGCCGCCTCACCTTCTCCCAGAAGCACGCTTTCCACAATGGCCTGACGGTCTATGGCATAGCTTAGTATGTTGGCAAGCTCCGGATTTTCAGCAAAAAACGGGTGATTGAAGTTATACGCTATAGCCCGGTAATCGGCAGTTTTCATTCTGTATACAACAAACTCATGGGCTCCCGGATAGTCCTCTTCATCAAAAGAGGCTGCTGTTTTGGCAGTTATCTGCGCCATGTCTATTGCGCCGGACTTCAGCTGCATGGCACGAGCGTCCGTGTCCGGAACAATTTTGAAGATAACTTTTTCAATATTGGGCTCTCCCCCGTAGTAATTTTCAAAACGCTCCATGGTGATGCTCTGTCCCATATCCCAATCTGTCAGCTTGTAAGGTCCTGCTCCCACAGGATTGCGGTTAAAGTCGCAGGTGGCAAGGTCCTCTCCTTCAAGGATATGCTTAGGCAGAATTCCTATGGTCATATAATCAGGAAAGGCCACATTGGGCTGCGATAGTTTTATCTTTACTGTCATCTCATCCGGGCAGGCGATTTCCTCGATATCTGTATAGTTTGAAATGATCTCAGACCCGTTGGCAGGGTCAAGGATGGCCTCCAGTGTAAACTTCACGTCCTCAGATGTCAAAGGCTCCCCGTCATGAAAGGTAAGACCCTCTCGCAGTTTAAAGGTATATGTATTGGTTTTCTTGTCAAAGTCCCAGCTTTCGGCAAGCCCCGGCACCACGTTGTTCTGTGCATCATGTGCCGTCAGACCCGCAAAAATCAGGGCATTTATTTCACCATGCTCGTATAGGGCCGGATTAATAGCCGTATAATCACCGCTGCCGTATATCAGCGTATTGCTTCTGTCTATATTTGAGTTTTCTCCATTTCCTGCGCATCCTGCCGTAAACAGCATTACTGCAATAATCAGCAGACACAGGATATAAACTACGGATTTCTTCCTCATAAAAACTCCTTTCTCCTATAAATTACTGTGCATCCGGTTGTTTCCTCTCCTTATGTACTCTCCAAGCTGGGTGATGCATACCAAGGTAATTACAAGTATTGTTCCCGGTATCACGATGAGCCACCAGCAGTTTGACAGCAGCACCGACTCTGACATGGACATGAGACTGCCCCAGGAAACGGTGGTCAGGGGAAGCCCCAGCCCCAAAAAGCTCAGTGTGGATTCTGTTATCATAGCCTGTCCTATGGCGGTCACTACCATATACATTATGGAAGAAATGAAGTTTGGCAGCAGATGTTTTTTTAAGATATACCCAAAATCCGCCCCCATGGTCTTGGCCGCCAGAATATAATCGCTCTTTCCTATCTGGCGAACTTCGCTTCTTACCACTTTAGCCATGTTCATCCATCCCGTTAATCCGATAGCCAGCGCAATGGATGTAGCCGACGGATTGCCCCATATGGCCTGCAAAAACAGTATGAGTAAAATAGATGGAACGCTCATGATAAGCTCCGCAAATCCCATCATCATACTGTCAGCTATCCGGCCCGCCATGCCGCTGACAGCACCGTAAACCACAGCTATAACTGTAGAAACAGCCGCCGCCATAAGGCCTATATATATAGATGCCCTGCCTCCGTATAAAAGCATAGAAAAAAGGTCCCTTCCCATGGCGTCCGTTCCGAATATATGTCCTGCATTCGGAGCCATGCTCACAGCCGCCGGGTCCATCTCCGAGCTTCCAAAAGGAGCTATAACCTTTGCCAGAAGGCAGCATAAAATTATAATCGCCAGAATGGCCCCGGATAAATATGGCTTACGCTTCATATCCTGCCACCTCCTCAGCCGTCTTTTCATACTGCATCCTCGGATCTATAAATTCGTTGATAACCTTTGCCATCATATTAAAAACAAGCATCACCAGCCCTGTGATCATGCACAGTGCCATCAGCATGTTATAGTCCTTGTACATGGCACTTTCGAAGCTGAGGGTACCAAGTCCCGGATATGAAAACACCGTCTCCACCACATAGGTTCCGCCTAGAATGTGAGGCACCGAAACAGCCATCATAACCAGCAAAGACGGCATGATGTTACGCATACAGCTTTTGCTTATAATGGTCTTCCGCGGCATGCCTTCCGCCTTGCACAGGAGTACGTAATCCTGCCGGGTTTCCTCCACCAGCTTGTTTCTGATCATGTAGGCGTAGTACCAGAGATGTTCCAGCACCAGCACCGTCACCGGAAGCACCAGATGATAGAGCCTGTCGGCGATGCTTCCGCTCATGCCGTAGGAATATGCACCCCCCGCAGGAAGAACCCTCAGATTCACCGAAAAAATCAGTATGAGCAGAAGTGCCATGAAGAAAGCTGGAATGTTGCCGCTTATTACGCCGATTTTGCAGATTACTCTGTCGGCCGGGCTGTCCTCATGAAGAGCGCAGAACTTCCCCAGCCAGACAGCAAGTCCAAAGGTCAGCACATAGGCCAGTCCTCCAAGTATGAGAGTGTTTGTCCACATCCTGCCGATTACCTCAGACACCGGCTGCTTGTATTTATAGGAAAGTCCCAGGTCTCCTCTGATAAAATTCTTCACCCATTTGCCATATCGTGTGGGAAGGGGCTGATCTAAACCCAGCCTCGCCTCTGCAGCCTGTCTTTCCTCTATGCTGAGCCTTTCCACCCCGTCGCCGTAATAGGACTTGAGGGGGTCCCCCGGGCATTTATCTGCAATTACAAAGATGATTATGGAAAGCAGCAACATCAGCACGACCATCCTTGCCAGCATCATTGCAGCATATTCAATTCTCCCTTTCCAAAGCTTACTCATCTATTCTTTTCCTTGCTTCAGCCAGAGAAATACCCTCTCTGCGGGCAATCTCAGCCAATTCTTCATATTCATATTTCTCTTTGGTAACGCCATACCCTTTAGAAATCTTTACGGTAATTTCTCCAAAAGGTGTGGCTTTCTTATCAAAATGTCTTTCAAGTTCATACCTATGGCAGAGGTACTGCCTGATACCCAGAGTTGTAGTATAGCGGAAAATCAGCTGTGCCATCCTCTCTGCTTCCTCAGGAGCTGCAATTACACAGAGCTTTACCGCCGGCCTTGACTTTTTCATGTAAATCGGTTGTGTGTAGACATCCAGCGCGCCGCCTTCAAGAAGCATTTCTACAGCAAAGCCCAGTTCCTCTCCCGTCATATCGTCAATGTTGGCGGCAAGTTCAACCACCTGGCTGCACTCTTTTGGAACTGTCGTCAAACCGCCTTCTCCTGTCTCACCCACCATTGCTCTCACGCAATTTGCCTGCTCAAAATCCTTATTACCCATTCCGTATCCAATTCGGGATGTGCTCATAACCGGCATATGACCGAACTCATCTGCAAGCACTCCTGCCAGAGCCGCTCCTGTAGGCGTGCAAAGCTCACTCTCAATCTGTCCGCTGTATGCCGGAATTCCCTTAAGCAGCATTGCTGTAGCCGGAGCCGGCACATGGAGAATTCCGTGGGCACAATGAACAGTGCCGCTTCCCGTGTTTATCGGCGAAAAGATTACTTTCTCCGCGCCCACCATTTCCATGAGAAGGCAGCAGCCGGTTACATCGGTGACCGCATCTAGACTTCCCACCTCGTGAAAATGAATGTGCTCCGGCTTTTCTCCGTGAACAGCTGCCTCTGCCTCTGCAATTCGGCTGTAAACGATGAGGGCTTTTTCTTTTACTTTCTGAGAAAGCTTCAATCCCCTTATTATCTCTTCTATGTCATGCAGACCGTGATGTTCATGGTGGTGATGACCATTTCCGTGATTGTGGCCCTCTTCCTCGCCAAAGACCTTAACCTTCATGTGAGTACCCTTTATTCCGCACTTGATGCTTTCCTGAACCTTTACCTGAACCCCCGGTATTCCGGCACCGTTTATGGCTTTGAGAAATTCTGTGCGTTTATCATCATCAAGCAGCTCGTACAACGCCCCCATGAGCATGTCACCTGCTATTCCCATCTTACATTCTATATATAAAGTTTTCATTATTCTGCCGCCTCCATATTGTTAATCTGTCCTGCCAGATATCCTGCTCCAAAGCCGTTATCGATGTTTACCACGCTGACTCCGCTGGCACAGGAGTTGAGCATAGAAAGAAGGGCCGTCACACCGCCCAGTGCCGTGCCGTAACCAACACTGGTAGGTACTGCAATAACAGGGCAGCTTGCCAGTCCGCCGATTACGCTGGCCAAAGCTCCTTCCATTCCGGCGATGGCGATTATGACTCTCGCATTCATAATGTCATCCATGTGAGCAAGAAGCCTGTGAAGGCCGGCCACTCCCACATCGTATATACGCTTCACATTGTTTCCCATAATTTCGGCAGTGAGTGCCGCTTCCTCGGCCACAGGAATGTCACTGGTGCCTCCTGTGGCGACCAGAATATATCCGCTGTGCTTCGGCTTCTGCTTTTCTCCCACCAGACCAAGCCTTGCTTCCTCGTAATATGTGAAAGGAAGTGAAGGGTCTATTTTATCGGCTTTTTCCGGGGAAAGTCTGGTTATGAGGATTGTTCTCTGTCCTCTTTCCCAGAGGTTCCTTATTATAGGGTTTATCTGTTCCGGCGTCTTGCCTGCTCCATAGACCACCTCTGCAGCACCCTGCCTTATGGCTCTGTGGTGGTCCAGGGACGCTATTCCGATTTCCTCAAAAGGAGCTTTTTTTAGCTCAAGCAGTGCATCTTCCACCGAGACGCTTCCTTCTGCAACTCCTGTAATTAATTCTTTTATATCTTTGTTTTCCATTATCTTGCCTCCATGTCCAGCAGTATTTCATTAAAGAAAGGCTTCAGTGCCTTTACTATTTCTTCTCGTTTATTAAGAGCATCTGCCATCTGCGATTCTTTAAGCTGCAGCCTTGCACCGCCACCGAATGCTCTTACCCTGAAATCTGAAAATCCCATAGCCATGAGGGCTGACTCAGCCTTTTCCACTTTCATGAGGATTTCCGGGGAAATAGCCACGCCCGTCGGAATTCTTGTGGCAAGGCAGGCATATGCCGGCTTATCCCAGGTAAACAACCCTTTCTCCTTGGAAAGCCTCCTGATTTCATCCTTAGTCAATCCGCATATTCTCAGGGGCGAAAGTATCTTCATTTCGCCGAGAGCCTTCATTCCCGGTCTGTCTCCCGCATCGTCGGAAGCATTGGTGCCGTCCAGAATTATGCCAAACCCGTCCTTTGCAGCAGCCTCCTTGATTGCTCCCATGATTTTTTTCTTGCAGTAATAGCAGCGGTCGGGCGGATTTGATGCAACCTTTTCGTCCAGAACCGAAGCTCCCAGTTCCAGGACCTCCATATGGGCACCAAGCTCTTCTGCCAGCCTCAGGGCATCTTCCAGCTCAAACTCCGGCTGAAAACAGCTTTTCACATAATATGCCTTTACTCTGGTGGCATACTTTACCGCCTGACTTAAAAGATATGCCGAGTCAACACCGCCGGAAAAGGCTATTGCCGCCTCACTATTTTCAATGAAGAATTCTCTTAACTCCATTTCAATTTCCTCCAATATATTCAAAAACAAAACAGTAGCAATTGCACTAGTTTTTCAACTTGCAGCTGATCTGCGCTACATTTTATACATTTTTTTCTTACGAAACCCTGTATCCCGCATAAAAATAATTAAAATGGGAAAAAGGAAATTCGCAACTGCTTTTTAATTACCTCATATCAACAAAAAAGCACTCTGAAGCGGGCGTAATGACACCCATATTTGTTATAATATAGGATTTATTGTATTTTATCACTATTTGTCTTTAAGTCGTTTTTCTCACTGCGTGTTTAATTTCAACGTTTGCGAGGTTCTATGAGAAAATAATGCATAAAACTCTTGGCACACAATCAACTTTGGATACGATACCCGTTTTCCAAAAACAAAAAACCACGAAAACAAGTGCTTCTCCACTTTCGCACTGCCTTCGTGGCAATAATATCTTTGTATTTTCTCGTTATTTTCTCGTTATTTCCCCGTTTTAAATCTACCCGCTTTTGCTTGCTTCTTTTTCTAAAGAAGTCCCGAACCTTCTGATCCGTATGCTTAGTATACACCTTACAGCAGCAGATTTCAAATAGTTTGTTATAGTTTACTTACCTGCACTAAAGATATGCGTTCAGATTCTTTCTTCTCATATTCTCTCTCTTCCATGTTCTGACCGTCTGATCCTGGAGAAAGAGTTTAAATCCATCCAACTTGCCGGTCTTATCAAAAACGGCCAATGCCGCATAATAGGTGTCTTTGTTATCCTCGAAAATAATCAGCGGCGGGTGATCATGGGTCATAAAATAATAATTCATCAATGTCCTGCCAACTCTTCCGTTTCCATCGGCAAAGGGATGAATAGATTCAAACACAAGATGCAGATATGCACCTGCCGTCAGCACATCTGCGCCGCTGCCGTCAAAATCATTGACCTCCCTGCAAAGCTCAGATATTTCCCCCGGAACGTCTTCCGGAAGTGCCCCGACACCGTCACCTGTAATATAGTCATGAATCTTAAAGGTTCCCGGTCGCTCACCCTTTTGATACCTGCTTTCATCATAGCATTTTGCCATCAGCTTCTTATGAATGGAACAGATAAGTTCCGGAGAAAGAGGCTCTCTGCGTATAATATAATCCTTCAGATAATCATAGCAGATTTTCTGATTTTCAATTTCAAACAATGTTCGCAAATCCCCGGTATAGTTGATCACCTTGCCGTTCTCAAATATCTCCCGTGTGTCATGAATGGTAGTCTGAGGATTTTCAATAACGTTGGAGTTATATGCAAACAATATTCTATAATTATGAAGAAGTACATCCAGATCCTCTGCGGAGCGAATTTCATTAGATATCCAATCCCGGCATATCCTTTCATATTCCCTTTGCAGCTCGGTTCTCGTCATATACTTTCCCTCCATTCGCACATACTATTAAGCACCCTGATATTATACTACAAAAATAATATCAGCGGGAAAAAATTTACCGTACCGGCACGATTTCCATCCAGTATCCGTCCGGGTCCTCGATGAAATAAACTCCCATTTCTTTATTATCAAAGCATATGCAGCCCATGGCTTCATGCTTAGCGTGAGCGGCCTCATAGTCATCGGTTCTGAAGCCCACATGGATTTCGTTATCCCCCAAGTTATATGGCTCTGCTCTGTCCGCATACCATGTCAATTCAAGCTGGCATGGGCCGCCTTCGTGACCAAGAAAAGCCAGCTTCCACGAACCATCCTCTGCTTCCTTGGTTCGAACCACCTCAAGGCCTAAAGCTTCCTTATAGAACTCCAGCGACTTATCCATATTAAGAACTGTTATACAGCTGTGATACATTTCAAATTTCATTTTCTCGTCTCCCTTCGGTCTGATAGGGTTATTATACACGCAAAAATGTCTTGAAATCAAGTGATAAAACTTCCTCGGCATTATTTATTCTTGACTATGCTGATATGGTCCATGCCACAGCTCAAAAATTTTTTTGGGGTCTTGGAAAAGGCAAGACCCCTCATAGCCATACTCCTGCTTTTAACTTACCTTTGCATGGTTTTTATAAGAAAAAGATAAAACTTTATCTACGTCTGATACCCAATTGGACGCCAACCCGTTATTAACCTTTATATACGAAAAGGTTGCTTTTATTGTTCCTTTAGTTGTAGTACCATCTTTTAGCTCAACGAGAAGATTTGGAGATATCCTATATGATCCACCCGCAGCCGGGTTGTTAGGCGTTACTTCCCACCATTTTGAATATTGATTGTCATTCAAATGGTTTATTGTCTGATTTGAATCAGACTGCAGCATTTCTCCAAATACAGAATATCTGGAAGAAGAAGGTGTTCCCAGTTTGCCATGATATTTTACTATTTTACATCCATTGGAGGAATCACCTCCAACAATAAAATCTGCCGCAAAAGCATTATATGTTGTCGTTCCAACTGTTTTTAACTTTAACCCTATCAGCAAAACATCTATCCCCGCCAAACGGTATGATGGTACATCATAAGAGGTGAAGTCCTCCTCGGTTGCTGATGTGTACAGTGACAAAATCATTCTGTCGTGATAAAAATCCGAACCCAACATAGATGCAGAACCAAGTCCGGCTGTGCCGGCATTTTTGACGATTTCAGATCTTCTGCAATCTTCCGTCTCAAGAGTATAATACATATCAGTTAAATCAATCTTACTATTTTCTGCAATCCATGCAAGAGTTCTTTTTACATCCTGTTCAGAGGGCTCTATCACTCTCCCAAGGAATTCTCTTTTGGCAACTTCTGCTATTACCTCAGAAATGCTATATTCCCCCGACAACTCTTTTCTTATTACTGCTCCATATGTAGTTTGCATTGAGTTTTTTTCTTTGGGATAAAAAACCAGGTTTAAATCTTCGGAGAGTTTCTCAACCCCCTCGTCAGATATATTATTTACAACTAATGTTGTTCCGTCATCTAAAGCCTCTCTTACATCGCTTGAATTGGCAGCCGCTAGAGTGAATTCATTGATCTCCGCAATGGCAACATTTTTAATTGCTTTCAAGTCAGATACTGTTTTAATCTGTCCTGTGCGGATATTAAAACCTGCATCCCTCTCCGTTTTACCCGTATCAGAAAATCCACATGTGGAAAAAACAAAAAAAGAGAATATTAAAATAAAAATTAAACTTATATTTATTTTTTTGTTTTTCATATTTTCCACCATTACTTTTCTCAAACTCCGGGATTATCTCCTCCCGATATCATCTCAACCGTATACAGCTGTCGCTTATTTTCGTTATAAAAAAACCAAAGCTCATCTCTCCCATTTTTTATGTAACACATCTTTTCATCAAAACCCGTCTCGCCGAAATCCAGTGTCTCATCAAAAAACGGTTTGTTTTTATACTCCAGCACTTTATATTTGATATCTGTATTCTCGTCCTTTGTATCCATCTTTTCAACGATCCTGAAACCGTCCGGCAGGTATATCTGCCATTTTTCATTCATATGTTCAATGTACCTGTCCGGTGAATTGACAAGGACATAAGAGATAGATGCTATAAAGGCGGCACAGGCTAACACAAAAGTTATACCTCTGCACTTACGCATTTTATTTGCTTTCATGCCGCTCTTTTCCAGAATAAAGCCTACAAAGTCGCATATCCCAAAAGAAATCAAGATTAGACCTAATACGTACACCTTTATACCATGGGTTTCTACAGGCCAGTCTTTTATAAGTTTTATAGTCCATACCACAGCTACAAGAAACCATATTATGTGCATTGCATTATTTGTCGTCTTTTTCATCATTTTTCATTCACCTTCTATGTATCATTGTTTTTCTTACTATACTCCTACTTTTGTTCAACAATAACACTGCCATCCGATGTCAGCTCCATGCCAATATTATCAGACCGCTTGATTTCATCCATTGAAAGAATCTCTTTCTTCTGTGCATCAGGAAGGTCACTCATATATTCTACGGCAGCCTTTACCGCAATGTCATAATAAGCCGCTCCAGAAATATCTGACAAATCAATGACACCGTTGTCATTACTGATAATCGACATCTCCCCGCTCGCATTATTATCATTTAAAAAAACCAAATAGCACTTTCCGCTTTGAACTCCCTCGTAGCCATCGTTCATATATCTCTTGCCACCTTCAAGTGCCACACCATCAAGGATTCGAATGGTCTCTTTATCGCCTACAACTTCTTTTCCTTTGTATACCGAAAGAATCTTTGCTTCTCTTAAGCTATAGAATCCAAGTAAGTCTTTATAAGCATCGTCCGAGTAGACAAGATAGCTATTATCCTCTGATAGCTCATCAACAATCTCGACTTCAGCTATTATTTCTGAACTAATATAACCGCAATTTTGTATTTCATCTTCTTTACCCCTTTTGGTATGTATTAATTATTTTCTTTGTGTTTAAGCTCGTCATATATACAACCAAGAACAAAAGAATTTGGAATAACCGCAGCTATAGCAATTAAACCCGGAACATCTGTGATTAGTGTAACGATAAATATTATTACTGTAGTTATCACTGGTAATATTAATTTCATTTGATAAATTCTCCTTTCTCAAAGACCACGAATGTTTTATTTTTATCTGCTTGGCAGATGTGTTGTGGTCTACATATCCTACGGATTTTGATAATCTCACACTTTTTTCTAAATCTGTTTCAATCATTTACTTTTCGATATTTTAGCAGGATAAATATTGAAGCAAAAGCAAGCAGCATAAATCCCACTCCTAAGTTCAAATGTAAGTACTTATTGATATCTTGATTAAATAGTTCTGAAAAAGCTGCCGTAACCCCGTAAAATCCACCTGCTATCAGAAAACTAAGAGGGGAAAACGCTTTATCAAATGTCAAATATATTAATGCGTATATAAACAGCATAACTGCAGCAGAGGCAACAACAATTCTTCCCTTTCGGCTATGTTCCGCAAGCATTTTTATACAGAAAATCATGGATATAATATTTATGATACTTCCTAAAAGCACTTCTATTCCCCAATAGCACCATATTATACATATGCAGCCATATACAAGGCACAGTAGGTTTATAAATACTGTAAAAAAAATCAATCCCTTTTTCTCCATAAGAACCTCCATTAATAAAAGTACTCAATATTTTTTTAATTTATGGTGTTGCTGTGGTAATGAGATTCCTTTTTCATCATTTTTCATTCACCTTCTATGTTTCATTGTCTTTCTTACTATACTCCTACTTTTGTTCAACAATAACACTGCCATCCGATGTCAGCTCCATGCCAATATTATCAGACCGCTTGATTTCATCCATTGAAAGAATCTCTTTCTTCTGTGCATCAGGAAGGTCACTCATATATTCTACGGCAGCCTTTACCGCAATGTCATAATAAGCCGCTCCAGAAATATCTGACAAATCAATGACACCGTTGTCATTACTGATAATCGACATCTCCCCGCTCGCATTATTATCATTTAAAAAAACCAAATAGCACTTTCCGCTTTGAACTCCCTCGTAGCCATCGTTCATATATCTCTTGCCACCTTCAAGTGCCACACCATCAAGGATTCGAATGGTCTCTTTATCGCCTACAACTTCTTTTCCTTTGTATACCGAAAGAATCTTTGCTTCTCTTAAGCTATAGAATCCAAGTAAGTCTTTATAAGCATCGTCCGAGTAGACAAGATAGCTATTATCCTCTGATAACTCATCAACAATCTCGACTTCAGCTATTATTTCTGCTGCCTCTTTTAATTGGTCATAGTTATACTGAATAAAATCTGCATGTGAAACTATGTCCTGATACAAAGCATCTCCATTATTTCCCCCACGGCAGCCACAAAGTGACAAAGCTATTGACAGAACTAATATAACCGCAATTTTGTATTTCATCTTCTTACCCCCATATAGCCTTTATTTCACTTTTATCATAAGCCGTTATCGTTGTAAAGTTCTTTAATCCCTGTCGCATTATTGATTTATTTACTAAAAGTCTATGAAGTAAGAAATATTTCCTGTCGTAAACTTACCCATTACTCTATCTGCATTAGCTATTGTAATTGTCGAAATAACGATTACGACTACTAGACATATTACACTATTGTCTCAACCTTAGCTGCCAAAAGGTATATGCATGGCTAAAGGTCCATAAAGCAGGATTGTACATATAACAATAATTATAGCATCTGCTCGCCGTACAGTTTTTTGAAGCCATATCTTATATATGCACATTGCTAAAACAGGGATAATAACCCAGAAAAACAACTGCCCTATTCCCGCTATATACAGAGGAATTAATTCAAAAATACTCTTGTTCATGCTGATATCACCCTTTAATTTTCTCTCTAAAACTCTTCCAATACCTTCTTACGTTATCCTTTCAGCCGTATACAGCTGTCGCTTACTTTCGTCATAGAAAGCCCAAAACTCATCACCATTGTTTTTACTTACACAATCCTTATATCCTGCAGTATAAAACTTTCGTTTTTATCAATCGTATATTTACGGTTATTGCAGTACAGTTCACCTTTGGTGCTCATACTGCACTCAGCCAGTTTTTCATTTTTTCCGTCTCGCACTTTGTATAAAGAAATGTCGTATTCAATTCCCCCTGTGTAAACCTCATACTTGTATCTGCCGTCATATCGGCATACGGTCTTTTCTAAAGAAGAAATAATTTCATTGACCTTTTTGTCATCGTTAAAATATTTAACTTCTACCGGGTCTTGACCTGAAATATATGTAACGACTATTCCGTCGATTTCACCGGCATCCTCAACAAGCAGACTTAAAAGTGTAACCTCCTTAGAATGAATGTAAGCATTCCGTATTATGAAAGCTGCAGCAATACAAACTGCCATAACCAGTGTGATTATGATGAACTTTTTCTTTTTACTCCCAATATATTTTAGCATTTGTTGACACCTTGTTTACTAATTTTTCCCTAGCTTCTAGTCCTAAACTGTATATCTGCGCAAATTGTTCTAAATTTGAATAATTATCTGTTTGGCAATACTTTCCATCTCCAATCCAGTTTGATTTCTCAGGTATAGATGCGCTTGTAGGGAAACCCATTCTAATATATGGTCTTGCATATCCTGCATCGCCAGAATAAATCCTCACAAATGCGCTAGTATTATTTCCATACTTTTTCATAATGTCTTGAGTGTAAATTTCCCTGACTTTGGATGATAATTTTAATATGCTTTCAACTTCAGTGCCATCAGTGATTGTCACACCAGCAGGCAAACCTAAAAAAGTTCTTGCTAAACTATATGCAACAGATATTTTATTGCTCATAAAACAAAAAATGATATCTACCCCTCCCGATACAAAACTTTTAATTGTACCACTCTTTGTTTCCTTATTACTTGTAATATTAACTGTTTTTTCAGCTAATGTCCTATAATAAAAGTCGAATCCATTTTTGCTTCCAAGTCTCGTCAGCTGACTAGGAGAAATGGTTGCCTTTGGAATATATACTGTATATTTTTCTATTTCAGCACCAGAATTCTTTATGCTTTCTAAATCTTCCAGTACTGCTTCTTTGATATCAATAGCTTCTCCATAGTTTAAACTCTCAACAAACTTTTTCGTTGCCTCATAGCGTTGTTGAACAGTATCAGCCACTGTATTAATTTCTACTTTCTCATCAGTTCTTTTCCTCATACTTTTCTTATTAGCAGTAAAACCATCAGAAAAATATATTGTTTCCAATGTATATTTAGATTCATCTTCACAAAAATAATCATTCTCAATATCTGCAAATGCAAACGAGACACTTGAAATTAGCATTACAATAATTAGGCAGATACATAAAATATTTTTCTCTTTTCTCATTTTCTTTTTCTTCCTTTCTTTTTCTCATTGCTTGTCTCTGTCGCTCTCACACCCTCATAACAGCCACCCTTTCCTTTCTCAATCTCTTGCAATACCCTTGTATACACACTTTAATATGTACCTAACTCAGTGACCACGAATGTTTTACTTTTATCTGCTTGGCAGATATGTTGTGGTCTACATATCCTACGGATGTTGATAATCTCACACTTTTTTCTGTAGTTGTCACTCCACCTGCTTTATAAATCACCTTAAAATCAGCATACATATTAACATCCGATGAACCAATAGTTCTAGCGCTTCTATCAGTAATCATTGTCCCTTGTTCAATTATTGAACATGTCGTATTCGGTTCAAATACATTCGTTACTCCATAATTTTCATCAATTCCCTGTGCACTCAAAATATAATGGTTCTCTAAAGATACACTGCCTGCACCAAGCCCTACATTTACGGTCGCTTTCGCTGTAAAATATCTGTTGCCGTAGTCCTTCCACATAGTTTCTCCATTAGAAGCCATAGGCTTAATCACTGACGCCGTTATGTACTTATAATCATCTGTGCTAGCATCTACTCCTTCTTCAAATTCCATAGTCAAAGTGCAGCCGTTGGGCAGTTCAAAGATCTGCCTTTCATACGCCTTACCACTTTTAACTTTTTCAAACTCTACTGTTCCTGATAATTCTTTGGCTAACTTCAGAGATTCCTCAATTTTACCTGTAATATATGCCTCAACCGCTTCCGGAGCTGCATTTTTAAAGATAAAGCTCTTATCTGTTTGAGATAGAGTTCCATCTGCTGAAAGGCTCTTCACCGATTTTGATACATCTTCAACAGAATTGATTGCATAATTGATATTGTCTTGTGCTGCAAATGCCGCACTTGTCATTGACATTATCAATACCATTGATAAAACAGCTGTAACTATTTTCTTCATAAACTTTTCCCTCCTAAACAAATACTGCTATTATTGTGATAACTTTCTTTCATCTCAATCATAGCATTATTTTAAGTATAATTGCAATAACAATGTTCTGAGTGGTCGTTTTTTGTTCTGAATGGTCGTTTTTATGGGTTATATTACTATTTTTGTAACGATTTCATCTCTTTTTTTCTCCCATGTTATCTGTCCATCGTATTTCTCCAGTGCTTTCATAGTGTTTGAGATACCGAGACCATGAAGCTCTTTATCAGCTTTAGTGGTAGACATAATGCCACCTTGTATTTTAGGTTCTTCCTTTACAGGATTGGTTATTACAATCATCGCCTTGCCACAGAACTGACTCAACTCTACGGTGACAATGCTCCCCTTGCCACATTTTAGGGCGGCTTCATAGGCGTTGGATACCGTATTGGTCAGGACTATGCACAGGTCGGTTTCCGCCACATCCATATCCTGCAGGAACTTGCCCATCACCTTGACTTCGATTCCTTCTTTGCATCCCTTATCATAGTAAAAATTAAAGATGGCATCTCCGATTATATTATTGCTGGATATGTAAAAGGTCTCTTCCTGCAGTCCTGCCCACTTCTCCAGATAAGCTGCCAGTTCCTGAGAACTTCCCTGTGCCGCCATCCTTCTCATAGCCAAAATATGTCCTTTAATATCATGTCTGAAAGCCCTAAGCTCTTTTTGCTTCTCGTTTAGTATGCGGTACTGCTCCGTCTGCTCCCTGATGCAGCGGTCATTTAGCGCAAGCTGCTCAACCATCTTATCATGTTTATCCATTAATACAAAAACACTTATAACCAGAGCAACTATTGCCATGCTGAGCAGGTTGCTTTCCATAAAAATATAATTCTGTACGTTAAATGGGTTTGAAAGGAGCGCCCACGCCCATGACAAAATAGTCGGCATCATCATAAATGTCGCTCCAATTATAAACTTCCACCCTTTTGTTTTCTTTACACTTTCCTGCCATGACCATTTTCTTTTTTTGCAACATAGAATTGCTAGCAAAAACAAAAAACCTAGCTGCACAAGAACACAGTAAACCTCCATGCTCTTCCATGCTAAAAATTCCCCCAAGTCATTATCCGCGAAAATAATAATGGATATTCCATCAACTAAATTTGTTATTGTCAGCCTTGCAAAAAAAACAAAAACTACCAGCCCAAACTGTAGTTTTTTAAAAATCAGCATCATACCCAGCCACAGCATCCCGTACATTACCCACTCTATGTACTCAGCCCCCGGCAGCACCGCCATAGCTCCTGCGAAGCCCGCCAGAAACAAGCCTCCGAACACTTTTCGCAGCGCAGACTCACTAAACTCATATCCAAGCACCCCTCTGTACAAAGCAATATCCCCTATAGCGTACAGACACCTTGCTAAAACACCCATTAAAACCGTCATCTATACCTTCCCTTTCGCAAACAATACGATATGTAGCCGTCCCGAAGCTGCAGCTTCCTTCTGCGGCTCACCGCCAGCCTTTCTCCGTTCTTAAGCGTTACCTTATCGTCTTTTATCTTATCCACATAAGCATAGTGGATTATCCACTTCTCATTGATCCTGAGAAAGTCCTTCTCCGGAAGCAGCGTCTCCCATTCCTTGAGGCTTCGCCTTATACTCAGCTCACCGTCAGCCAGCACTATGGTGCTGTACACATGCTCCGACTTGATTCCTATAATATCGCGGCACATCAGCTCAATCCCTCCCGGAAGCTGCACGCTGAGAAAACGGCTCTCGTAAAAATCCACCGCCTTGTCCATGACCTTTTCAAAGAGCACCCTGTCCACAGGTTTTCTAAGGAAGCCTATGACATTCTTACCGAAAGCCTCGTAAACCATCTCGTCATGGCTGGTGATGAATATTATAAACGGTCCGTCCTCATACTTTTCCATGCGGTCTTTTATCTCTATGCCGCTGCTTGTTGGCATGTCAATATCAAGGAGCAGTATATCAGGCCGCTTGTCCTCTTCCTCAAGCTCGTCAGGAAAGAACACATCACCCGCTACCTCGGCTTCCATATTTTTAGCCTGGAGGTAATGCTCACATTCTGCCTTTACGGCTTCCACTATTTCAATCATGTCATCACAAATATAAATCTTCATACCTTAGTATAAACACAAATTGCGCCTGATTACAAGCGCAATGTTCTGAGTGGTCGTTTTTTGTTCTAAGTGGTCGTTTTTATGGATAAAAGTTCTAATTATATCTGAAAAAGCCGATAGCTGCCTACCCCATATACCGGACAATATGGTCCGAACAAAACACCGCGATCTGAGTATCCCCACTGGTAAACTACTACCTCAAGAAACACCTCGTAAGCCCATCCCACGATGGCATACATTAAAAAATACAAAAACCACGGCTGCATTGTCTTCCAGATCTTTTTCATAAATATCTCCTTTTTTCATTACTGCTTCTCTGACCTTGATTCAGCCTCTGATTCAGCAAAATCGCATTCCACCACAAACCTTTGGGTATCGCTGCTGTCCTCGGTGCAGGTGGAAAGGTAAAGTTTCCTGTCTTCAGAATCTTTAGCTTCACCGGAAGGCAGTTTGTAAACTTCACCCTCAATGTCTGCCTTATATGTCTTCTTCACCTCATATTTGAGCGTTTCACCGCCGGGCAGGAGAATATATACATAAGGATGCTTTTTCATGTAGCTTTCCTTGGTGAACTTGTCAAGCTTCCCGAACATACTTCCGTTATGCATGTTATGTCCGTAAACCACCATGCGGCTGTCGGTAAAGTCCCGGCTGCATCTGTAGTCGATAAAGATACTGCCTGCCGTCAAATACTTCTTTTCGTAGGACTGAAAGAGGTACTGCTGATTGTCACGGCCGCAAAGCAGAGGGTAACTGATGTCTGTGCCCTCTATATATATCCAGCCTATTACATCATTGTTAACCTGAAGCAGGGCATCAAAATCCACCTCGGGCACCCCTATGCCACCTGACTCTTCCTCTGATGTCTGCGAGGGAATCTCCGTAAATTGTCCGGCCGCTTCGTCGTATGTTTTATCAATTTCACGATAGTTCTGAATTATAGAAATCACATTAAACAATGAAAAAAGAAACACAGCAAGACAAACTGCGATTCCGATTATTCGCAAAAAAAGTCTGCCTCTGTGTTTCTTTAATTCTTTCATTATTTGTCTCCCCTGATTATCTCAAACCGCCCTCGCAGTCTATTTCAAATTCCAGACTGCAAATGCTCTTTCCTGTGAGGCTTCAAGGTGCTTTGAAATCGCCTCTACAACTCTTTCTTCATCCCTGTCTTTAATAGCCTCAAAGATTGCCCTGTGTTCGCTGAGAATTCCCTCTAAGTAGGACTGCTCATAGAATATTGATTTTCTGGTTTTTTCTATGTACTCCTTATATGAGCGAAGAACCTGTGCCAGGAAACGGCTTCTTGCGGAAGCGTATATTACCTCGTGGAAAGAGGTGTTCAGCTCCAGGACCTTCTTTTTGTCCTTCTTTTTAGTATAAAACTCCATCAGGTCAACCTGCTCTTCCAGTGCAAGCAGTTCCGGCTCGGTAATTCTGGCAACAGCCCACCTTACGGCAAGCTCCTCCAAAGCCTCCCTTACTGCGTAGATATCATCCACATCCTGCTTGGTGAAGCCCTTTGCAAAGCATCCTCTGTTAGGAATGTAGTCTATGAGACCCTCGTTTTCCAAAAGCTTAAATGCCTCCCTTATAGGGGTCCTGCTGACCTTTAACTCTGTAGCTATCTGGTTTTCCTTGATTTTCTCCCCTATCTCATACTCGCCCTTTAATATTCTCTCTCTTACTACATCCGCAATTTCGTCTGTAAGTGAAAATGAATTGGAAAAGTTCTTGCTGTTTGTCGACATTATTTACACTCCTGAAAAATAACTATAGTTGCTGCGCATGTACAGCCGTATACACCCCGTATTATACACTATAAAATGTAGTTTTCCAATACCTGGGCATCAAAATCAAAGTCTTCAATCTGAAGATAATATTCTGCAGAGTCGATTAAAGCCTTCATAGGGCAAAGACCGATAACCTCTGTGCCTGTTACGCGCACTCCGTATCTTCTTGCTTCAGCCTTAACCAGTTCAGTTACTCTGTAAAGCGGTGTTACTCTGTAGTCTGTCATGTTGATGGAAACCTGAGCGATATTTCTGTCCTCAAGCATGAAGCCCATAGCCTTAACGCAGTTTAAACCGCCGTCCTTTTCTCTGATGATCTTAGCAATGTTCTTAGCAATCTGAACATCTGAAGTGTCAAGGTTCAGGTTGTATGCTACCAGTGGAGGTCTTGCTCCTACTGCAACCACTCCGCCGGTCGGATTGATTCTGGCTCCGCCGAAATCAGGTTCCCATTCAGGATCCTTAACCTTTTCTGCCATGCCTTCGAACTGGCCCTTTCTGATGGTTGCCAGGTTCTTTCTTGCAGGCTTGGTTGCTGACATTTCATAGAGGAAAACAGGCAGGTCTGCTTCTTCTGCAATTCTCTTTCCTACCACCTGTGAAAGTTCGATACATTCTTCATTGGTTGCATCCTTAATAGGTACGAAAGGCATTACGTCAACAGCGCCCATTCTAGGGTGTTCGCCTGTGTGCTTGTTAAGGTCAATAAGCTCTACAGCCTTCTTAGCCAGCTTAACGCTTGCTTCTTCAACGCCCTTAGCATCTCCGATATATGTGATTACGGTTCTGTTGTGGTTAGGGTCTGATGAATAGTTTAAAAGTGTGCAGCCCGGCGTAGTTCTGATCTGATCTACAACTGCCTCTATAACTTCCTGATTTTTTCCCTCTGAAATATTAGGGATACTTTCGATAATCTGTGCCATTTTAATTTTCCTCCGTAATATTACCTATTATAATGAAGCTAAAACTTCTTCATAAATTCTCTTTGAAATAACATACGCTTCGTCAACCATTGCCTCGCCGCTCTCAAACTCTGCCTTTAATGCTTCGTCCTTGATTCCCGGAAGGTTAATCTTCACATTAAGCCATGCTCCTCTGATTCCTGAAAGCAGATTCAGTGCTGCAACTCCAAGGTCGGATGCCGCATTAGGATTTGACTTTCCTACCATGGTTTCAGTAATCTTAAGTCCTTCGAGGCAAAGCTTTACAGTTTCAAAAGGAACTTCTGTTGCGCCGACGTTGGCTTCTCTGATAGCAGCTGATCTTGCGGCCTTTTCCTCGTCGGTATTCTTAGGAAGCTTGTACGCTGCAGAAACCTTGTTGAAAGCCTCTGTATCCTTATCGATTCCTGCAACCAGCTCTTCATAAAGTTTAAGAGCTCCTTCCTTGGCTGCCTTGCAGACTTCTTCGTATTCAGCATATTTTTCTCTGCCGATTGTAAGGTCTGCTACCATGGCTACAAGGCCAACACCCTGTGCTGCCGATAAAGCGCTTACGGATCCGCCGCCCGGTGCCGGTGCGTCTGATTTAAGAAGGTCTAAATAGTCCTTTACGGTCATATCTACTAATTTCATATTACACTAAAATTCCTTTCTTTATGGTCTGTAATGCAAGGTTGGAGCCAAAACGGTAGCAAAGCATTTCCATGTTCGGTGCATTCCAGATTACCATGTCAGCCTGCTTGCCTACTTCGAGAGTTCCAACTGTTTTCTCTCTGTTGATTCCTGCTGCCGGATTGATTGTTACAGCTGTAAGAATTTCCTCCGGTGTCATTCTGTACTTCAGATATCCCAGATTCATTACGAACTGCAGGTTCAGGGACGGACATGAGCCCGGATTGAAGTCTGATGCCATTGCAACAGGTACTCCGAACTCGTCTATCATTCTTCTTGCCGGTGCAAAGGTTGCTCCCAGATAGAAGGATGTTGCAGGAAGGAGCATTGCCACTGTGCCGCCCTTTGCAAGGGAAGCCATTCCGGCATCATCGATTACGATAAGATGCTCTGCTGATGTGGCTTTCATCTCGCCTGCCAGGACGGAACCTCCGATAGCCTCGATTTCATCTGCGTGAATCTTAAGGCCATATCCCAGCTCTCTTGCTCTTTCCAGATAGATTTTGCTTTCTTCTGCATTGAAAACAGAATCCTCTGTGAAGATATCTATAAACTCTGCCAGATCTCTTTCTTTAACATAAGGCATCCATTCATCGCAGCAAAGCTTGATGAATTCTGCTTCTCTGCCCTTCCACTGCTCTTCTACAACGTGAGCCGGCATGAAGGTGGAAACGATGTCCATAGGGTGATCCTCGTTGAGTTTCTTGAGCACTTCCAGCATCTTAACCTCTGTTTCAAGGTTTATGCCGTATCCGCTCTTGGCCTCGCATGTAGTTACACCAAGGCTCATCATTTCGTCGAGGAAGCCTTCTGTCTTTTCATAAAGCTCCTCGGAAGTGGCCTCTCTGGTCTTTCTTACGGTATCCATGATGCCGCCGCCTGCTCTAAGGATATCAAGATAGCCTGCACCCTTCAGCTTGAGAGGGATTTCATTCTGTCTGTAGCCGCCGAAAATCATGTGGGTATGTCCTTCCACAAGTCCCGGTGTTACCAGATTGCCCTCTGCATCGATGACGGAATCGGCCTCCTCCTCGCTGCAAGGCAGCTGGCCGTCGGAAGTGATCGCCTTGATTATGCCGTCCTCTGCCAGAATTGCTGCATTGTGCAGTTTGAGGTTTTCGCCCTGCTCCTTGCCCTTGTGCGCATAGCTTCCTACGGGAGTCTGCAGGGTTCCTATATTTTTTACAAGTAAAGTTGCCATATTTTCTTTCCTTTTTCATGTCCTCCGCCCTACCGCCGGAAGACTGTAAAATTACAGGCTGCTGCCTCTTTCGGTCAGCAGCCTGCGCCTTCATTTCATATTATTTTACAAATTTGTCTACTGTCTTGTCAACTAAGTCGTCTGATGCGATAAACGGAATGGTGATGTGACCCTTTCCTGCGTAGTTCTTGTTGTACTCAACAGAAGTTGAAAGAGCGTTTTCGTTTCTTGCCCAGTTTCTTCTGGCAACGCCGCCCATTACGTCCCACATCATTGCGGACTTGATGATTTCATCGGTTCTTTCGCTGCCGTCAAGAAGGAGTCCGAAACCGCCGTTGATAGCCTTGCCGATACCTACACCGCCACCGTTGTGGAGTGCGCAGAGGGACATTCCTCTTGCTGCGTTTCCGGCGAAGCACTGAACAGCCATGTCAGCCATTACATTGGAACCGTCCTTGATGTTGGAGGTTTCTCTGAACGGTGAGTCTGTACCGGATACGTCGTGGTGGTCACGACCCATCATTACAGGACCGATCTTGCCTTCTCTTACCATTTCGTTGAACTTAAGAGCGATTCTTGTTCTGCCTTCTGCATCCTGATAAAGGATTCTTGCCTGAGTTCCTACTACCAGCTTGTTCTTCTTAGCGTCTCTGATCCATACCCAGTTGTCTCTGTCCTGAGCTCTTCTGTTAGGGTCGATGCAGTCCATAGCAGCCTGGTCAGTAGCGTCAAGGTCTTCAGGCTTTCCTGATAAGCATACCCATCTGAATGGTCCGTATCCGTAGTCAAAGAGTACAGGTCCCATGATGTCTTCAACGTATGAAGGCCAGATGAATCCGTCCTTATCGTCGTATCCGTTCTTGGAAATTTCCTTGATGCCTGCGTCATACATAGCCTTCATGAAGGAGTTGCCGTAGTCAAAGAAGTATGTTCCCTTAGCTGTTAACGCCTTGATTGCGTGATAATGTCTGTGAAGTGTCTCGTCTACCTTCTTGCAGAAGAGATCTCTGTCTTCGTGAAGAAGCTCTGTTCTTTCTTCGAAGGTTAATCCTACAGGGCAGTATCCGCCGTTATATACGTTGTGGCATGAAGTCTGGTCGGAAAGGAGATCGATATGGAAATCCTTTGCAACTGCAGCTTCAAGAAGGTCTACGATGTTGCCGTGGTAAGCGATGGAGATGCTTTCCTTAGCTGCCTTCTTTTCCTCTGCCAGCTTGAAGATTTCGTCCAGGTCATCGAGAACTACATCTACCCAGCCCTGATCATGTCTTGTCTTGATTCTTGAGTAGTCTACCTCAGCGAAAATACCTACAGCATTGGCGATGTTTGCAGCCTTAGGCTGAGCACCGCTCATACCGCCCAGGCCTGATGATACGAATACGTATCCTGCCAGGTCGCCGTCTTCAGGAACTCCCAGTTCCTTTCTGCCTGCGTTGAGGATTGTATTGAAAGTACCGTGAACGATTCCCTGAGGTCCTATGTACATCCAGCCGCCTGCAGTCATCTGTCCGTAGTTGGCTACACCCATTTCCTCAGCAACTTCCCAGTCGTCAAGGTTGTCGTACATACCGATCATCATGGAGTTTGTGATGATTACTCTCGGTGCTGTCGGCTTGGAAGGGAATAATCCAAGAGGATGTCCTGATTCTACTACCAGAGTCTGATCTTCTGTAAGCTCTTCAAGATACTTCTTGATAAGTCTGTACTGAAGCCAGTTCTGGCAAACCTGTCCTGTTTCGCCGTATGTAACCAGTTCGTATGGGTAAAGAGCAACCTCGAAGTCAAGGTTGTTATCCATCATTACCTGGAAAGCCTTGCCTGCCAGGCATTTGCCCTTATATTCGTTAATCGGCTTACCGTAGATTCTGCCTTCAGGTCTGTATCTGTAAGCATAGATTCTGCCGCGTGTTGTAAGCTCTTCCATGAATTCAGGAGCCAGCTTTTCGTGGAGTTCTTCAGGTACATATCTTAAAGCGTTCTTAAGAGCAATCTTAGTCTGAGCCTTGGTCAGTCTGAATCCTCTGTCCGGTGCTCTTCTCTTATCTTCTTCAAACTTAGGGTAATCAGGATATTCAGCTCCCAGCTGAATGGTCATTGCCCCTTTGATTGTGTTGTTGTCCAGCATTGTAAATGTGCCTCCTTATTTTAACTTTACTACTTTTTCTACTGCTTCGAGAATTGAATTGTCCTTAACCATTTCATCGAACTTCTGCAGCTGGTCGTGCATGATGATGTCTTCCTCTACAGGCGGAATTGTCTCACGGATGAAATCGTAAGCTGCTCTTGTAGCCGGTGCAAGATTGTCAATTCCGTGTTCGCCCATTTCCTGACGGAGCCAGATTGCCTGAGCTGCTGTGGAAAGCTCAATACCGATAACCTTCTGTGCGTTATCCAGTACCATTGCAGCAGTTCTTGCGGAAGTTGAACCCATGGATACGTGGTCTTCCTGGTTTGCTGATGTAGGAATTGAGTCTACACATGCAGGGTGGTCATAAACCTTGTTCTCGGATACCATTGATGCTGAAGCATACTGAGCAATCATGTAGCCGGAGTTTAATCCGCCGTTCTTAACCAGGAATGCAGGAAGTCCTTCGGAAAGTGCAGGGTTAACCAGTCTTTCCTGTCTTCTCTCGGATACGTTTGCTAATTCTGAAATAGCTATCTTCAGGAAGTCAAAAGCAAGTGCCATCGGCTGTCCGTGGAAGTTGCCGCCTGAAATTACTTCATCGTGGTCAGGGAATACGATAGGGTTGTCTGTTACAGCATTGATTTCTCTTGAAACAACTTCATAAACATAATTGATAGCGTCTCTTGATGCACCGTGAATCTGCGGCAGACATCTCTGTGAATATGGGTCCTGAACCTTTGTAGGGTGAAGCGGAAGTGCATTCTTTGAACCTGCAAGAAGGTTTCTCATGTTTTCTGCCACATCAATCTGTCCCTTATGTCCTCTCAATTCGTGAGTCTTAGGGTCATATGCTTTAGCGATAGCGTGAAGGGCTTCACCTGTCATTGCGCCTGCAATGTCAGCGATCTTCATCAGATTCATAGCATCGTATAATGTGTTGAGACCTACAGCTGTAAGCATCTGAGTTCCGTTGTTAAGTGCAAGACCTTCTTTGGAAGCCAGCACTACAGGCTTAAGCCCTGCTGCATCGAAGGCCTCCTGAGCGTCTACAACTTCTCCTTTATATTCAACCTTACCCATTCCGATAAGACCTAATGCAATACATGAAAGAGGGGCTAAGTCGCCGGATGCACCAACGGAACCTTTTTCAGGAACAATAGGGTGAATTCCTTTGTTAAGCATGTCAACAAGGGTCTGCAGAGTTTCAAGTCTGATGCCTGAATTTCCTCTTGATAAAGAGTTTGCTCTGAGAAGCATTGCCGCTCTTACATATTTCTGCTCATAAGGCTTTCCGAGGGCACAAGTGTGTGACATAATAAGGTTCTTCTGAAGCTGTGCTGTTTCCTCTGTGGAAATAGAAACATTTGCAAACTTACCAAAGCCTGTAGTAAGACCGTATACTACAGCCTTATCTGCAACTTTCTTTTCTACGTAAGCTCTCGCCTTCTTTACGGCCTCAACTGCTTCAGGAGCAATCTCAACCTTTTCGTGATGACGACATACCGCAATAACCTGTTCGACTGTCAGGTCGCGTCCATTAATAATTACTGCCATTTTCTTCTCTCCATTTCATTATTAATATTCACTGTATTGCATAATTATACAGCTTTACATACCATTTTTCTTTACATAATATTATAAACTTTTTTTGCCTGTTATGCTAGTCTTTTTTGTTTATAGTTTGCTAATTTCTGCACTTTTCGAGGTTTTTTTCATAAATTTTTTTCATTTGGCGAAGGGTTGTTTCTGCGGTTTATCACACTAAAGTTTTACCACTTTATCGTGAATAATTATTAAATTGTATTTTTTCTATCAAGTATTTTGCGTCCGCGTGAGGGCTTATCCGTTGAAAAAAGGGACTTTTGAACCAATAAAAAATCCAAGAGAAAAGTCTGTCGTTCTCCCTCGGATTCTGTATACAAAATTCTATACCTTTTTCTTATCGAAAATGCAATTTTTCATTTTGTTTTTCTTTTTATACAATTTTTATACAAAAATAAAGCATGCACTCCACAGCCAGAAACAGCAGACTCAGCAAAGTGAACAATCTCACATAGGCATGGCGGAAGTGGGCCGCCTCTTTGCATACCCATTTGTAGGAAATAAGGTTTGCCATGGATGCGATGAGCGTTCCCAGACCGCCAAGGTTGCTTCCTATTATGAGGGCTTTCCAGTTATGGGTAAATCCCGTAAGCAGCAGAACCGCAGGCACATTGCTTATAACCTGACTGGCTCCTGCAGCAACGGCCATCTCATGTCCTTCAAGCACGCTGGCCAGGACCTGACTGAATGCAGGAAGTCTTCCCATGTTCCCCACAAATATAAAAAAGCCTACAAAGGTGAGCAGCAGCCCGTAATCAACTTTTCTTAAAACCTCCTTGTTCACTGCGAACACTGCAATCACTGCCGCTGCGGCAGCAATATATGATGGAATGAGCTTTCCCAAAGCGCAGAGACAAAGGGCAAAAATAGCTGAATAAACCCAAAACTCAAGATTTAGATTTAATTTCCCGCTGCCGTCATCGCCTTGTCCAAACTGAATGGAATATTTTTTCCCCAGCATGCAGCAGGCCCATAACATGGCCAAAGCAAGCAGCGCGTAGGGGCATGTCAGTTTTATAAATTCCGCTGCCGTCATCCCTGACTTGAAATACAGATATATGTTCTGGGGATTTCCCATAGGGGTTACCATGCTGCCTAAATTGGCGGCCACTGTCTGCAGAGCGGCCACCGGTACTATCATTTCATCCAGCCTGGCCATCTTAAGGGTTACTATCCCAAATGGCACGAAGGTTATGAGGGCCACATCGTTTGTTATGAACATGGAAGAAAAGAAGCAGAGCAGAACCAGTGAAAGTTCTATCCCGCGGCTTGTCCTTACCTTTGAAAGCAGTGCCCCGCCCAGACTTTGGAAAAGCCCCAGGGACTTAAATCCCGCCATGGCTGCCATAAGCCCGAAAAGCAAAAACAACGTGTCCATGTCTATATAGTCAATGTACTTCAGGTCCGGCCTTACCCAAAAAGCTGACAGCACCGCCAGCAGCCATGCTGCGGCAAGAACTGGCTCCGACTTAATAATCGCTTTTACTTTCTTAATCATTTTTTTCCACCATTATAGAAATCTCTGTCACATATCCCGCCTTCATCCCCGGTGAAAACAAAGACACATCGGCTTCATATGCATCTCCGCATATTTTGAGTCCCCGTTTCTCAATTTGGTTTTTAACCTTTTCCAGCTGTTCTGTGGTAAAATCATATCCCCTAAACAGAGCGCAGGCATAAGTCCCGGCAGGCTTGACATGAAGCCGTGGATCATCTGCCGGCTCCGAAAGCTGGCTCATGACGGACCATCCATTTCCCGTCCGCCTTTCCTGCATATCCTCCATATTCCAGCAGTAGGTCAGCTGATACTCCTCGTTGAGATTGTCCCTGCTGCAATAGTCCAGGTGATCCTTCAGTGTTTCCATCCATACCCTGTCATCGTCCGCATTTCCTTTTACAGGTGTAGCAATATAATATTCCTCTTCCATTTCGTACAGCTCAAGGCTCCCTACCCGGTCGCCTTCATAAAGATAGTCAAACTTTTCTATGGTTCGCTTAAGGAGTTTTTCTTTTTTTATCAGCTCCCTTTTTTCCGCCTGTATCTTTTTAAGCTGCTGGCGCAGGGTATCGCAAAAGGCCCTTTCATCAGTTTCAGCCAGCTTTTCCTCCAGCTCTTTCAGGTGCATTCCCGTCCCTTTGAATGTGGAAATGAAGTAAAAGTCATAGAATTGAAAGGCCGAATAATACTGATACCCGTTCTCCGTTGTTTTGTCCGGTTTGAGAAGGCCGATATTGTTGTAATGTCTCAGCGTTTCCTTTGTGGTTCCGCAAAGCCTCGCAAATTCTCCCGATGTAAAATATGTCTGTTTCAAGTTCTTGTCCTTTCTGTGAAGGTTCTGTGGAAAATTAAATTTCCTCTTGACCGTGTTGTTACAACACAGTTTATGCTAGTATCATACAGCAATTCAGAAACTAATTCAAGGGGGTTTTATATATGAAAACTATATCAATTTACGAAAGTAATCCGCGGCTTTTCAGCGTTCTGCGGTTTACCTTTCCGACGGTGATAATGATGGTCTTTTCGTCCATGTACGGCATCATCGACGGAATATTTCTCTCAAACTTTATCGGCAGCAAAGCTCTGTCTGCAAACAATATCGTTTATCCGCTGATTACAGTTGTGATGGCGGTAAACCTGATGTTTGCCACCGGCAGCAATGCTATAATAGCCAAGAAAATGGGCGAAGGCAAGCAGCAGGAAGCAAACCGTTTCCTTTCTCTTGTAGTCATTACGGCAGTAGGGGTGACTGCTCTGCTTTCTGTTATCATGCTGGCCTTTGATACAAAACTGTATGCATTACTGGGCGCAGATTCCGAGCTGATGCCTTACTGTGTATCCTACGGAACTGTAATTATCGCCGGCTCTGTCTTTTTCTCCCTTCAGATACTGTTCCAGAATTTCCTGGTAACAGCAGAAAGACCGGGCACAGGCATGGGACTTACCATTGCAGCAGGCTGCGTTCATATAGGTCTGGACCTGGTGTTTATCCCAGGTCTTGGCATGGGAATTGAAGGTGCTGCTCTGGCCTCTGTTATCAGTATGATGGTGGCAGGAATTCCGCCCCTTTTTATGTTTGCAGGAAGGTCTCAGGCACTTCACTTTGAAAAGCCTGCGCTAAAGCTTCGCACTCTTGGTTTTGCCATGGCAAACGGTTCGTCAGAAATGGTCACAAACCTTGCAACTGCTGTTACCACTATGCTTTTTAATCTGCAGATGATGCATCTGGCAGGAGAAAAGGGTGTGGCTGCAATCAGTGCGGTGCTCTATGTGGAATCATTGTTTATCAGCGTGTTCCTTGGGTTCTCCTCAGGTGCGGCGCCGCTGTTCAGTTACTACTACGGTGCAGGAAAGAAAAAGAGGCTTTCTGCTCTGTTTAAGATAAGCTTCGGTTTTATCGCGGTATCATCGGCGGCTATGTTCATTGCGGCACAGGTGCTTGCACGCCCTATTATCGGTGCCTTCGCAGGAAGTGACGCTGTACTTCAGGATCTGGCTCTCCATGGACTGAAAATATTCTCCTTCAGCTACCTGCTTGGGGGCATAAGCGTTTTCGGCTCATCCCTGTTTACTGCTTTAAACAACGGCCTGATTTCTGCGCTGATTTCTCTTGTGAGAACACTTCTTCTCCGCTGCGGTGCTCTCATTGTCTTCCCTGTGCTTTGGGGTATCGATGGCGTGTGGCTGGCGGTTCCTGTGGCTGAGGTTTTCGCTGCGCTGCTGGCCGGTTCCCTGATTTTCGGGTTGGGAAAGAAGTACGGATATCTGGGTGCTGGAAGACTTGGCTCAGGATTGAGGCGGTTTTCCAAAAAGGCCGTTTTGTTTTCTATAGGAAAACTTTTTTAGCCTTTCGGAAAACAATTTGTAATATTTTTATTTTACTGTATTAAAATTCATGGCGTATACTGGAAAAGTTATGTTTCAAAGAGGATTTTGACGCCGTTTTTAATGGAAAGTTTTCCATATCGGCCTTTTTGTTTTCCCCGGGAAAACAATTTGGACATTTTGGAAAACCGGCGCATGGTTATTTTTACCATTTGGTGGGTAGCGCGCGCTTTTTCATGAAAAAAGCCTCAAAATATGTTATAATGGTTCCATCTAATATGAAAACGGAGAAACACTAATGAACCAGAACGAATTAAAGGAAATCCGCAGGCGATTCAAACCTGACAAAGATAATATCAGCCGCATTTATGGTTGTTACGTAAACGCCGCCAAGGAAATCGTCACCCGCATCGACATGTCTCTGGGCCTTATGGAGCAGGAAGAAACGGAAATGTACTATAAGATTCTTAAGAAATCACTTTCCGGGACCTTGGGCAGGAATCTCATAGATATCGAATTTTCTACAGCCCAGGTGGAATCAAGCGACGAGCACAGACTGCTTCAGGCTCTGCGCACATCACATCTTTCCGACGAATCCATGAGAGAGTTCATGTACGAAAGAATCATCGAAACTCTTGACTTGGGAGATGAAAGCTTTGTGATTCTCATGGCATCAGATTCCTACGATGTGCCGTATAAGGGCGGCGATGACGAGGTGTTTGACGAGGGCTCAAGCGAAGTCTTTGACTACTTTATCTGCTGTGTGTGCCCGGTAAAGGACGCCAAGGCGGCACTGAGATACGAGTCGGAGGAAAAGGCTTTCAGAGGTGCTTCCACAGGTCATGTCCTGGGTGCTCCTGAAATCGGCTTCATGTTCCCGGCCTTTGATGACAGATGCGCCAATATTTATAACCTGCTGTATTACAGCCGTAATGTTTCAGAGATTCACGACGAGTTTATCAAGGGCATCTTTAACATAGAAGATGTGCCTATGTCGGCAGGTGCCCAAAAAGACGCGTTTAGTGGCTCCCTTTCCACAGCGCTGGGAACTGACTGCAGCCTTGAGGTGGTGCAGACTGCTTTCGAAGATATCAGAGAAAAGCTGGCCATCCATAAGGAAAGCAAAGAGCCGGAACTTCCGGAAATCTATATCGAAGATGTGGATGATATACTGAGGAAAAGCGGTGTCCCTGACGAAAAGATTAATTCATTTAACGAGGAATGTCAGAGGCAGCTGGGAAGCTCAGACACCTTTAACCCGGGCAACCTTATAGAAACAAAGAAGTTCGAAATGGTTACCCCGGAAGTCAAGATTACCGTTGACCCGGAATACGCCTACCGAATCAAAACCAAGGTCATAGACGGCGAAAAATACATACTCATCCCCGCTGACGGCAGCGTAGAGGTAAACGGTATAGAGGTAAGCGTCGAAGAATAGAATAAATAGCAAAATAAACGAAAACCTTCCCGCAATCAAATACATTGCCGGGAAGGTTTTCTATTAAACTTTTATGGGATTATTTATATTACCTATAAAGGGTAAAATTAAATGCCTAGAAGCGTAAGGACAGGCAAGTCAGGCTGCCGTCAATCTTTTTAAATTCATTGGTATCCATCAGCTTTACAGGATATCCGAGGTCTTCAATGATCTTCTGGGTCTTTGGATAGCCTTCAGGTACAAGAACAGTGCCGTTAATGTTCATGCTGTTAATAGCGTAAAGTTCATCAGGATCAACAACGAAGCGGTTGAAATCCTTGAATGCAGGCTGAGCATTCATTACTTCTGTTACAAGCATGTTGTTGTTTTCCAGATAGATAGCAAAGTCTTTAAGATGCAGACCTTCTGTTACCGGAACTGTTGATGATGTGTATCCGAACTTGGTTACGATATCATTGAACTGCTTTGCGCCTTCTTCGTTAGTACGATCGGACAGTCCTACATAGAAGTGATCGCCAACTCTCATTACGTCGCCGCCTTCCATTGTGCCGGGTGCTTCAATGTGGAAAATCTGTGATTCATCGTAGAACTTTCTGATAGTGTCGATGATCTCAAACTTTTCTCCGTTTCTGGAGTCTGTAGCAGGGTTGGTGATAACAGCACAGCGTTCCATAACTACTGCAGGGTCCTCAACGAAACAGGAATCCGGGAATCTTTCGTCTGCTTCCAGGTCTGTAACCTCAAGTCCTAATTCTCTTAAAGTTGCAACATATTTATCGTGCTGCTTAACTGCGCTTTCATAATCCGGAGTTCCTTCGCAGAACTGACCGGTGGAAATTCCATCGATGAGTGCTTTGCATGGTTTTCTTGTAATTGCTCTTGTAAACATATTAATGCCTCCTGTTATTTTCAAAACTGTATCGTTAATTGACTTTTCTTGCGTTTATAGTATAATAAAAAATAACATTCGTCAAACGCAGGTTTATCATGATTTTCATGCGAAATAGTCATGGATTATACGAGGGAGGAAAGGGAATGAATCTATCTCAATATGAAGCTTTGATCAAAGCCGTGGAAACGGGAACTATGACACAGGCCGCGGAGGAACTTGGGTATACCCAGTCCGGTCTGACACGTGCACTGAACTCCCTGGAGGAGCAGTGGAATGTGCGCCTTTTAAATCGGGGAAGAAACGGGGTGCAGCTTACTCCGGAAGGGCAGCTTCTGCTTCCGTATATACGAACGGTATTACATGATCAGCGGAGGCTTTCGGAATTCATTGATGAAATCAACGGTCTTAAGGAAGGGTTAATCCGCATCGGAACCTTCAACAGCGTATCTGCTCAGTGGCTCCCGGGTATTATCAGCAAGTTCCATAAGGACTATCCGGGAATAAGGTTCGAGCTGCTCCATGGAACTGACACCCAGATTGTCAGCTGGATTGCTGACGGCCGTGTGGATGTAGGTTTTGTGGCTTATCCTACAAATCCTGAACTGGAAGCTTCGTTCATGTACCGAGATCCTATTGTGGCAATCTTTGCGGATGATGACCCACATGCTGCTTTGGAGACTTTTTCTATCTCCATGCTGCCTGACCTGCCGTATATAGCTCTCAACGAGGGTGTAGAGGACGAGATTACTGCAATCCTGAATCAGAATCGAATACAACCGGATGCCCGGTTTGTGGAAAGCGATGACCACGCAGTAATCGCCATGGTGGAGCAGGGTCTGGGCATCAGTCTGATGTCCATGATGATGCTGCAGGGTTTTAATCGCCGTATCACAGCAGTTCCGCTGGACCCGCCAGGACACAGAGATCTGGGTATTGCATGCCGTGACCGCCGGCTTCTTTCTGCGGCGGCTTCAAGGTTTTATGACTATGTGTGCCGATGGGTTGAAGAGAAATACAGGCTTTAAAAAGGGTATGCGGACAGCCACCCCTTTATCTCGGGGCTGTTGTCCGTGCTTATTGACAAAAACGCGGACAAAACCTCTTGAAAAGCGGACAAATGTCCCACGCTTACATTTTTTGTATTAAAACAGGCTGGTTTTGAGCCTCCAGAACAAAAAAAGCGGACAATCTGCGGTTTTAGATGCAAGACTGTCCGTTTCGTTTGTTACACGCCTATTCAGTTGCCTTAGTTTACCACGCTTATTCAGTTACCCGGGTTACACGCTTACCCAGTCACTCTGGACTTTTTCTTCTAAGGCCTCAAACATATCAATATATTTAGCCTTTGTTTCAGAAACGATTTTGGTAGCAATTCCTTCATTGTACGCATGGGACACATTGTTTCGAGCAGCCAGAGCCTCAACCCACAATTCCTCATTGTCTATCATGCCCGCCTGGTATGCAAGCTTTAATATGCTGTGCGGGGAACCTGTCCGGCTCTCATCGTAACCATTGTATTCGAGAATCTCCTTCATCGCTTTCCAGCTCTGTTCAAAGCACATCTCAAACAGCGCCACCTGCCCCGTAAGTACAATCATCTCATAAGGCTCCTTGCACTTTCTGATTTCCTCTAAGTTTCTGAGTGCACGCTGAAAGTTTTCAAATTTTTTCATAGATAATCTTCCCCTCTCTCTCGATGGACTGTCTGAGTTCATCCTGTACGAATCCGCCCAAATCGACAATGTCAAACATGAGCAAAGTCTGTATCTCCTCCTCGGCCTCAACGGCAAATAACGCCGCATTGCCTCCTTCAATTGCTAAATCAATGTCACTCCGCTCTTTATTGTCGCCACGTGCCCGGGATCCAAAGAGAATAACTTTCTCTACCCCACATTTTATGGCCAAATCTTTTATCTCACTTATTATGCTCTCTTTTAGATTCACCATGGCAGATTCCTTTCACACCGGTATTTTCCGTACACTTTCCTGTACCAATACTATACCCTGCAATTGACAAAAAATCAAGGCTCTCTAACTTTTTCGATGGTTTGACAGGAACACTCCGATGTTGTAAAAAAATCAAAGAAGCCCCTATTTTTACAACATCACACATTTTCCAAAGCTTTTGGAGACCGTTTCATGGGTGTCATGTTGTAAATAATCTCGTTTCAGGTCAAATTGTACAACGCCAATAAAAAGACAGACAAAACCGGGATCTGTTTCCAAAGAAAAAGCGGACAATCTGCGGTTTTAGCTGCAAGATTGTCCGTTTCGTTAGTTTGTCTTATTATTTGCTATTTGACTCCTTTGGTCTCCAGTATCATGTGTGATGTTGCCAGCTGCTCAGGAGTCGGGTCAAAGTAGATGTAGTTTGTAATGCCGGTGTAGGTCCATTTGTTGGTGCTGCGGTTCCATTTGTTGCTGTTGCCCGGGGTAGCATCCACGGTTATCCAGCGTCCGTCCACATAGCACTCTGCCCACCAGTGATCCAGGGTGGTTATGCCCTTCTCTGTGGACCAGCTGTTGAAGCCGCCGGTGCCTAAACTGATGTGGTGTCCGTTTACAATTCTGGTCGGAATGCCCTGAGCTCTCGCCAGTGCAGCCACAGCTGCGGCATAACCTACGCAGGTGGTTGCAACCTTTCCGTTTTCGCTATTAGCACTCTTTTTTTTGTTTCGCATGTTGTATAGATTGCGATATGGGTCTACATACTGCTTCGTACCGGTGGAAAAGGCAATATTATCGTAGTAAAAATTCTCTGCGATGTATTCATAGATTTTAAGCAGCTTCTCGTAGTCGGAATCTGCGCCTTTCACCACCTTATCGGAAACGGTCTTGAAATACTTTACCTTCTTGGTGGTTACAGGAGCAACCTTCTTAGTCACCGGGTCACGGAATACAAGAGTCTTTAAGTCGCTTAAGTTGGTCTTTTTAAAGTTACTTACGCTGACTTTGTTAGCCTTGCTGTTAAGGCGTGCGTTTTCTTCTATGATTTTATCGTACTGCAAAATCTTAAACTGTCCGCTGGTAACACGGAAGCAGCAGTTTTTGTAGATGACAGGATTATTTTTTGCCCCAATTTTCTTGGTAATCATCAAAATGTAATCCCCGTTTAATGCACGAGCCATCTTGTTTCCGGTATTATTAAGGGAAAAAGAGAACTTATTATATTCCCCCATATCGGTTGGATATACTCTGCCAGCCCATTCACCCTTTGTAGCCCCGACTTTCACCAAATTATAATTGTACTCCGCTGCTTTCACCGATGTTTCCACCTCAACCTGAAGTGTATTCCCCATAGCTGTCACTTTTACGAAGTTATGCTCTAAGTTTTCGCTGGAAATGAGGCTTTCTACCTCTGCAGGCTCACCTGCGCTCTTTATGGCAGCTTGTGCATCCATCGGGAACATGCTCACGCACATCAATAAAGACAGGATTATAGCAATTTTCTTTTTCACGGTCTCAAAAACCTCCTTCTGCGAATGTTTTTACTGAATGCTTCAGTTATATTAATAATATAAAATAGCGTTGCACCAGTCAAGCCCTATTTTATTGTTCTGATTGCCTTAAGGGAGTCTTCGGTGTAGTACTTCTGACCGTCAATCAGTACATATCCGCGTACTTTGTAGTAGTATTTAGTTCCTTATGTTTTTTCATTCCTTTCCTTAGTTTTTATTTTTCCTTATTGTTCTTCAGGATCATCCTCTTATATTTGCTGGAATATGTCCAGTATTTAGAGCTTAGTTTAGGGCACTTTGATTCACTGATGGAGGAAACCTTGGTGGCCTTGGCAACCCAGTCCTTCCATGTAACCGACGCAGCACCGTACGCCTTGCCCGAACCGGTATAGTAGTTATCGTAGATATTGCGCGTCCGTACGACTTCTGCTCCTTCATAACCGCCGATGACCTGGCCTTTGAATGTTCCCTTTGTAGAGGCTTTGATCTTGCCGGTATTGTAGTTGGATACGACCTTGTTATCCCAAGGATCTGCATAGCCTGCGATACCGCCGACAAAAGCTACACCGGTTACAGTGATGCTGCCTGTGTTATAGCAGTAGCGCATGTCCGTAACCATGCCGCAGAGTCCGCCGGCCTTGTTTTCATCCGCTCTCTTGGTACTCAGCATCTTGACGGTTACAGCCCCCTTGTTATAGGACTGGCTGACCTTAATAGCTCTTGCAGCCAGGCCGCCCGCATAAACACCCCGATAGGAGCTGCCGCTATAGCTGACTGCACCTTTGTTGTAACATTTGCTTGCCGACTTTGATACATACCCAAATACGCCACCTACCTTATGCGGTTCTACGGCCGAAATGGTGGCGTTCATGCTGACCTTGCCGGTATTGCTGCAGGAAACCGCAGTTTCAACTTCGCCTGCAACACCTGCAGCCGTGCAGGCTTCAATCATCTGTCCGTTTCCTGTTGCCGATACGGTGATGGCACCGGAGTTCTTGCAGGAAGTGGTCTTTCCTATGAAATTGGCAACACCTGCTGCGCTGAAACCGTCTTCTTCGATGTTACCGCTGATACTGATATTTCCGGTGTTGGAGCAGTTTTTCATGGAGCCCTCAGTACCTATGAACCCGGCAACACCTGCTGCGCTGCTTCCCTCAGTGGCGTCCGTAACCGTAATATCTGCAGTGTTCTTGCAACCTGTCAGTGTGCCGCCTTCATAGCTGTAAGCAACGACGCCTGCAGCCTGACGCAGCCACTTACCGGTGATTTTGCCGTAAACGCTGATGTCGGTGAATTTACAGTTTTCGGAAGCAGCAACCAGTGCAGCCACAGTACCTGCCTGGTTTAGGCTGATATTGACATTCGTCATCTTCAGGTTTTTGAAGGTCGCATTTTTCGCATAGGCAAAGAGTGCGATATTATCGTTCCACTCCCCATTGGAAATGTAGGTATATCCCTTGATGGCGTGTCCGTTGCCGTCCAATGTGCCGGTAAACGGATTATTATAGCTTGTAAACAGCGTCAGATTGGCAGGCACCTCGATGTCGTTTGCCAGATAATAGCTGCCTGACGGGTTGTTTTCCATAGCCTTAAGGTCTTCCGGCGTGGAAATAGCGATTCCTTCTGCCGATGCCGCAAAAGCCGGCACACTTGCAAAGCTCATGGTGAAAACTATAGCCAATGCCAGGAGCATAGTGAATAGTCTTTTTTTCATGGCGCTCACTCCTTCCTTCTCGCATCTCTTTTTTCTTTTTCAAAATTTTCGTATAACTATACATCGAAATTATAGTCTTTTTAAGGCGAAAACTGTCGAATTTCGCCCGAAATGTCATTTTGGCGGTCTGAAATGTTGCCTACTTTACTAATCGCCTGTGCTATGCTAAAATTGTATAAGGAGGGCAACATATGCTTAAGATTGCAGTATGTGACGACAGCAGGGAACTGCTTGAGAAGGTTGAAGAGATTCTGCTTGAATACGAAAAAGTTAAAAATATTCCTGTTGCAGTTGATACCTATATCTGTGCTGAGGACTTACTGGACGGTCTTAAAAAAACATACTATGACATTCTGCTTCTGGATATTATTATGCCGGGGTTCACGGGAATGCATGCTGCTCGAGAAATAAGGAAATACAACGAAGAAATAAAAATAGTCTTCCTGACCTCCTCAAAGGAATTTGCGATTGAAAGCTACTCCGTAGGTGCCTTTTATTACCTGCTGAAACCTGTGCGGGAAGAAACATTGTTTCCTGTATTAGACAGGATTGTTCATGAGATTACAGCCAAACAGGAATCCTTTGTAATATATACGCCTATGGGGATCTTAAATCTTCCCTTTGAAAGGGTCGAATGTCTCGAGGTATATAACAAACATCTTGTTTTTTACTTAAATGACGGAAGTGAAAAAGAAACAAGGGGAGCCCTTTCCGATTATGAAAATAAATTTTTAGAGAGAAAAGAATTTATAAAAATCCACCGTTCATATATACTCAACATGGACTACATCCGTTCTTTTGAAAGCGGAGAAATCACAACATACAGTGGCAGACATTTCCCGGTTTCCAGACTTCTGGCCAAGGATATAAAGGAGCAGTATATGAACTATCTGTTTACTAAAGAGGTATAAAATGAATTTCGCTGCAATTATGGCCTTATTAAATTATGGTCTGATTTTAATTTATGGAGTTCTTTTGTCCATCGACATCTCGGGAGGATGGACTTCAAAAAAAGATAAACATCTTACTGCAGTCATTATCGCAGTTCTTCTCATTGCGCAGATAGTTGTCAGCTTCATATTCGGAACTCAGGCAACAGAGAAGCTCTATCCTCTGATTACACATATTCCCCTTATATGCGCATTGTTCCTTTTTATGAAAAGGCCTGTATGGATTTCCATTGTGTCCGTGTTTACAGCATACCTGTGCTGCCAGATTCCAAAATGGACGAGCATCTTAGTTCTGTATATTTCAAACTCTGCACTGCTTTCTGAGATATGTTATACGATTGCGGTATTTATTTCCTATGCAATTCTTCATATATTCCTGGTAAAACCTGCATACGAGGCCATGAACTACTCCAGGCAGACCCTTTTCTTTCTCGGCAGCCTGCCGGCTTTCTACTATATTTTTGATTATGCTTCAACGGTGTATTCGAATATTCTCTATGCAGATATCATTGTAGTCAATGAGTCCCTTCCCACAATTTCAATCCTGTTTTACATTGTGTTCATATCTATGTACCACAGAGAACTAAAAAAGAGGTATTCGACAGAGCTTGAGAATTCCGTTCTTTCCATGGAATTGAAACAGTCTGATTCCGAACTTGCCATTCTTAAGAAATCTCTGGAAGAGACAGCTACATACCGCCATGATATGCGTCATCATTTTATGATTCTTGGAGAATATGTCAAAAATGGCGATACAGAAAAAGCACTGCAGTATATCAGCTCTGCTCAGGGGGACATTGACCGTCTCACACCTAAGCAGTACTGCAAAAATAAATCCACCAATCTTATCCTATCTTATTATGGAACGATGGCCGAAAGATCAGGTATAAGGTTTGCTGCCAAGGTGAACATCCCTGAGATTCTTACTATTCCTGAAACTGAGATTTGCACCCTTTTGTCAAACGGAATAGAAAACGCCATTCATGCCGCATCCAGATGCAGCAGTGACAACAGATGGATTGAGATTGATTTCAATACCCGAAAAGATAATCTCCTGATTTCAATAAGAAACTCCTATGTGGATGAAGTCATAATAAAAGACGGTCTTCCACTGTCAACACGGCCTCTCCATGGGCTGGGTGTAAAAAGCATAAGCAACATTGCAGCCCGTCACGGCGGAATGTATTCTTTCGATGCAGCAGACGGCGTTTTTACAATGCGTGTTGTCCTCAGACAAAACTGATTGGCTATTTGTCCATCAAAATGTTTCCGTTAATCTTTGCACCCATCTCTGCACTCATTGATGAGGTCTTTATATCTCCGGTGATGACAGCAGATTTGGACAGCGACAGATTGCCTGAAACACACAGGTTTCCGTCTACTCTCCCGCTTATAACAGCATCCCTGCAGATAACATCACCCTTTATGGTCATACCTTCTCCGAGGATTACTGTGTCTTTTACTTCTATTTCATCAGCTTGAATCTGACCGAAGGATTCTATATTAAGGCAGCATACTCTGCCCTTTATTTTTCCTGTAACCTTAATATCTCCCTTTGCAAAAACATCTCCCTCAACAATACCATCAATCAGAAGATGTCCGTCTGTAAAAATATCGCCTGTAACCATGGTATCTGTCGATATAATTCCCAGCTGCTGAGCAGGCGCATCCTGGACAGGTTCCTGTTCTCCTATCAGCTCCTGCCCTTCCTGCTGTTCCATTGTCTCTTGTTCTTCAACTATTTCATCTTCCTGTATTAGCTCTATATTTTGATTTGCGGCTCTTGTTTCCTGTTCTTTCGAATTTAGTTTTCTTTTCTTTCTACTCATTGATGGCACCTCCTAAATCAAACTTTACATCATCACAAATACAGCTGTGCTCTGTGGAAACGGCACCTCTTATTCCTGAGCCGTATTCCGATATTATACTTCCTGTTTTAATATCGCCTTCAACGTATCCGCCGGGTTTAAGCGCGGTTGTATCTCCTATCTGCAGGTTTCCTTTGATATGTCCGGAAACAACTATGTTTTCTGCAAAGATGTTTCCAACAATTTTCGTGTTTTCACATATATCTGCCTTTGAAGAAATATGCAGATTGCCCTTTACTTCGGCACCCCTCAAAAGAACGTTTTCTGAATGAATGTCACCCTGCACGCTGCCCTCTACCAGAACATTGCTTTTTGACTGAATCATTCCTTTTACTGCCATGCCTGCGGAAATATGGGTTTTATTCTCTGTAGAAAAGCGGACCGGATATATGCTGCGCTCCTGACCTTCGCCGTATCCGGCTGCTTCCGCATCCTGAGAAATTGTTTTTTCCTCATTAAACGTTCCATCATTAAAGCCCGTAAGCTCCCTGATTGCCTGTACAAAATTTTCTTTGCTGTTCATTGTTTTTCCTTTCCTTATATTTATCCTTTAGCTGAGATAGCTGAATGTTACCGGTTTAACTTCCTTTGTCAGCTTATCAAATCTATAGCCTTGAGCCGAAAGCCTTTCTATAATCTCCGGCAATGCCTGTACTGTTGTATCTTTTGCGTTTGTATCGTGCATGAGAATTATATTACTGCCTTCCTTTGCTACCCCGTTTACCACATTTCCTACAATCCAGTTCTTCGAGGCTGTTCCATAGCTCGCATCTCCTGATCCCACATTCCAGTCGTAGTATGTATACCCACGCCTCATCATTTCTGATACAATCTGCATATATACAGCTCCGTTATATGAGTTTACAGAGCCTCCCGGAAATCTGAATATTTCCGGTTTTTCGCCGGTTATTTCTTCAATATGGCTGGCAATTTTATTAAAATCCTTCAGATATGCATCCACGGAAGAATAGATTTTTTCGTAATCGTGGGAGGCTGTATGTACACCTATGGTGTGCCCCTCTTCCACAATACGTTTATACATGGCCTTTTCTTTCTCTGTGTCTTTGTAAATAACAAAGAAGGTTGCTTTAATATTGTATTTTTTCAATATGTCGAGAATTTTTTCTGTATTCTCCGTACTTGGTCCGTCATCAAAGGTCAAATAGCAGATACTGTCCTGGGCTTCCTTGTATTCAAAGTCATTTTGAACATATAAATTATCATATTTTTTCTGATAATCAATGCTTAGGTTCTGTTCACTATCTGCGGACTCTTCCACCGCTTCTCCTTCAAATTCTGTTGCTAGTCTCTGATACCTGACTTCTGCATACGCGGCCGTGGCTCCCAGTGTTATTATAAGTAAAACTACAAATCCTGTTATGACTCTTTTCCACTGCCTCACAGTCATTTTATTTTTCAGTCCTTTCTCTTACTTTGTTTATATTATGGTATACACAAAGTATATCTACTTTTTGTCAAAAAATGTCGAATTTCGCCTGAAATGCCTTTTTTTCGGCCTGAAATGCAATAAAAAAACAGACCCTCGCATTTGAAGGTCTGTTCTCAAGTTCTTTGTTATATTGTCGATTACTCAGCAACATAAGGAAGTAATGCTACGATTCTTGCTCTCTTGATAGCAGTAGTTACTTCTCTCTGGTGCATAGCGCAAGTACCAGTGATTCTCTTAGGTAAAATCTTGCCTCTTTCAGTAACGTATCTTCTTAACTTTTCTACGTCCTTGTAATCGATTCTTTCTGTCTTATCGGCGCAGAACTGACAAACTTTCTTTCTTCTCATTCCGCCGCCGCGTCTCTTTTCCATCATGTCTTTATCTCCTTTCTCTTAGAACGGGATATCTTCGTCAATAGCAGAAAATCCTGCAGGTGCTTCATCAAAGCCCGTTGACTGCGGCTGTGACTGCTGAGCTTCGCCACGTGAATATGACTGGCTCTGTCCGCCCTGAGGTCTGTCTCCCCATTCTAAAAATTCTACTCTGTCAGCTACGACATCTGTGGTGTAAACGGTTGCACCGTCTTTGTTTGTATAACTGCCTGTCTGCAGTCTTCCCTGGACTCCGACCAGTCTGCCCTTGGCAAGGAATCTTTCGCAGTTCTCAGCCTGCTTGCCGAAAACCGTTACTCTCGGAAAGTCGGTCTGCTTTTCGCCGCCGGATCTTACAGGTCTGTCGATTGCAACTGTGAAAGTGCATACCGCCATCTGTGTTCCTGCTGTGTATCTGACCTCCGGGTCTCTGGTCAATCTTCCGATTAGTACAACACTGTTCATTTACACCCTCCTATTTTTCGTCCTTGTTGATGATGATGTGTCTCATAACGTTGTCTGAGATTCTCAGTCTTCTGTCAAGTTCCTTAGGTAATGATGGGCTTCCTGCGAATTCAACTACAACATAGTATCCTTCTTCCTTCTTGTCGATAGGATATGCAAGCTTTCTCATTCCCCAAACGTCTACTTTTTCAACTTCACCATCTGCAGCAATAATGGACTGAACTGTCTCTACTGTCGCATCTTTCTTTTCGTCTTCTAAAGTAGGATTGATAATGAACATAACTTCATATTTAGTCATTCTTTTCACCTCCCTGTGGACTGTATGGCGACGAGCCTGTCTCGTCGCAGAGATTCGCATGGACAAAACCATGCCTATTTATTATACTATAAAATCCGGAAATTGCAAGTGTTTTTTAGAAAATGTCTCCCTCCATGGTAAGCCCCAGTCCGTGAAGCTTGCAGAGAGTATTCACCACAGAAAAGATTATAACGGCTCCCAGATTGGCTGTGGTGTTATCCTGGTCGAATCTCGGTGAAATTTCACATATATCAAAGCCCTTTACCTTCCTGGTTCTGAGAATATGCTTAATCATCGGGATCACAACCTCCGGATCAAGTCCCAGAGACTGGGTTGCGCTTACTCCCGGCGCAAATGCCGAACTGAACACATCGGTGCAGATCGTTATATACGCATCCTTATGACTATACATAAAGGTGTCGATCTTTTCGAGAACAGAAGCGGTGCTGCCGTACTGGAACATTCTGGCCAGCACATAGTTTACGCCTATTTCCTTGGCTTTCTTAAACAGGCTCACTGTGTTGCTGTGCTGCTGGATTCCCAAAGGCAGGTATCCGTATTTGCAGCCCTCCTCCATGCATATATCGTAAATCTGTCTGAACATGGAACCCGAGGAACTGCCGTTATCATAAGGTCTCAGGTCGAAGTGAGCATCAAAATTTACGATGCCGATGTCCGGCTTTTTACCTTTCTTTTTTATGCTGTTAAACTGTCCCTGAAAATGTCCGAAGGTTGTCTCATGGCCGCCTCCCAGCACTATAGGGAAAAGATTCAGGTCGAGAAGTTTCTCCACAGCTTCTCCAAGCATGCGCTGTCCTTCCTCCATGGAAATCTCCTGACAAAGTATGTTTCCTGCATCGTATATCTCAACCTTTTCTGAAAAGCTGCATGGCAGGTTTGACATCTGCTTTCTTATAAAGTCCGGTGCCAGAGCCGTACCCACTCTGCCCTTGTTTCTCTGCACGCCCTGCTCACTGCAAAAGCCCACAATTCCAAAAGCCAGCTTTCCCTTAAAAGGCTTATTGTCTTCGTTTAAATCCAGCGGCTTAACCCACTGGTGCCACCTGAAAGCATCGTAATCATCTGCGCTGTCCACACGCCCTGTCCAGCAGTCCATGGCGCTGACATAGTACCTTTTATCCATAATTTTTATATCCTCCTACTTCCACAGTACATCCGGGTATTCACCCTTATCCTTCATAGACTGGAGCGCATCCACCACGCTCTGCTTGTCTTCCTTGTAGGTCACGCCGTACCAGCGGTCGCGGGAGCGAAGGACTTTAACCTGTGCCTTGTTTTCATGAATCAGTCTGTCCACCACACCCGGCAGGAAGTATTCTCCCTTCATAGGGTTCTCGGCCAGTGCTTTATCCAGAAAAGCAGGGAATCCCGATTCCATCTCAGCCAGCATGGATGCTGTAAAGCCCCAGAAGTTCATGGACACCACGGTACCTCTGGAAAGCTCCGTAAGAACAGGCTCCGCACCATCTCCGCCATCCTCTTCAAAGACGATTTTTTCGCCCTGCCACTGGATTTTGGTTCTCTCGGTGATTTTGGCGAGAAGTCCTTTCTCTGAAATTTCACATACCCCGCGAGACACGAATCCGTTTTCGGTCAAGGTGTTTTCTATATCGTAGCCTACCATGCAGTAGTTATACTTTTCATCGTCTTCTGCATTTTCCAGGAAGTCATACATGGACTGGAAAGCCCCCGGACCATAGTAGTCATCAGAATTGACTACAGCAAAAGGTCCGTCCACTTTCTTTCTTGCCGCCATAACTGCATGGGCCGTTCCCCACGGCTTCTGCCTTCCTTCAGGCACGCTATATCCTTCAGGCAGGTCCTCAAGCTCCTGATATACATACTCTATGTCTATATATTTTCCTGCCTTATCATCAAGAAGCCTTCTGAAGTCTTCCTCGTTCTCCTTTTTGATTACGAATATGGCCTTTTTAAATCCTGCCATCACCGCATCGTACAGCGAAAAGTCGATGATAAGTTCTCCTTTGTCGCTGACCGGTTCTATCTGTTTCAGACCGCCGAATCTTGAGCCCATTCCGGCAGCCATAATAACTAATACTGGTTGCTTTTTCATTTTTTCCTCCCAATTTTTTTGGAACAATATTTCAAACATAATAATATATCATCTTTGCCAAAGGCGCAAGAGGTGCATCCTGCAATTGAGTCTATAAACTAGAGCAAACGATAGCGATGTTGGCAAATTTACTTTCGCAGTCACTTTATGCCAACATCTTTCAAAACCCATTATGGAATTATATGGGCTTATTTTTAATTAATTACAGTTCTCCTGTAAGTTTATATATGTTTTGCTAGATATGTAAATTTTCTTCTTGTTAATTTATATTATTTATAGAATATTTTGCTATTTAAACGGTTACAAAGGCCAAAATATGTTGGCAATATTGAAAAAAAAATCTGTTTATGCCAACATCCGTCCTCCAGTACTGCCAAACCGACTGCGGATCTCGCGAACTTACTATGATTATTATGATTACTATGAAAAGATGTGTTGTTTGCTAACGGAGCATAATGTGGTATAATTATGTAACTATTTATGTAAAGAGGTGCAAAATGATAAAAACTATGGAAAAATGCGAAATAGATGCCGCTATGCACGTAGCTGACCTTATGGTATCAGCGGCAATATCAGCGCCAAAAGGGAGCGGTCGCGATACTGTTGTTGCAATGGTGGTTTCCGGAGAAGAAAAGGATGTTCTCAGAGATGCCATGCTGGAACTGGGAAAGGAATATAACGAAGATTTCATCACAAGAGATGCGGGAAATGTAGACAGAAGTATCTGTGTCGTTCTCATAGGCTGCAAAAGCACTCCTTTTGGCCTTGATAACTGCAGCATGTGCGGATTTAAAAACTGTGGAGAAATGAAAAAAGCCGGCACAAATTGTGTTTTCAATGTGACCGACCTTGGCATTGCCGTTGGCTCCGCTGTTTCTGTTGCAGCAGATAACCGAATCGACAATCGAGTTATGTATTCAGCAGGGAAAGGCGCTCTGAAATCAGGTATGCTGCCGCCCGATGTGAGAATCGCTTACGGTATTCCTCTGAGCATAAGCTCGAAGAGTATATACTTTGATAGAAACCCCGGCGCCGTGCTCCGCTGAACGATGAACTCTTAATGAACTTTTTAAGGGTATAATGTTTTGTGTGGCTTGTTAACTAGATTATAGCAGGCAGCACGGCTGATGTCTTTAGATTTTAGTCCAAAAAATAAGGGCGGTTTTTGTATATCGTACAAACCGTCCTTTTATTTCTTAATCGTTTTCCTTATATTTCATGAGCATGTATATCCTTATTGCCAGTGCCAGATTCTCAAAGAATTCCTTTTCAGTGCTGTGGGGATCCAGCATTTCCTGCATTCTGGCCAGGCGATATCTTACCGTATTTTTATGGCAATAAAGTCTTTGGGCAGTCTCCTCCAGTTCGCCGCCTGTAAGCACATATGTCTTGGCTGTCCTGAGCAGCTCCCCTTCATCTTCCAGAAGAGGGGTCAGGTACTCTTCCATATACTCCTTCATGCTATGGGAATTTATTTCCGGCACTATAAAGCGGTAAATTCCCAGGTCCTCGTAATTTTTATGATCAACTTCCTCAAGGTCAGCAACAATGCAGGACCAAAATGCCTCCTTCACCGCCTTGCCGAACTCAAAATCAACCCGCCTTATGGAGCTGTAGCCTATTCTAAGGCTTTTTGCCTCTATGCCCAGAACGGAATATATATCGCTTAGCATAGCGTCAAATCTGCTTGTCTCATCTGTTTCCTGACTCAGGAAAATAAAGCAGCCATCACGAAACCGGGTCAGTGCCGCTTTTCTCCGCAGTTTTTCTACCGAGGAAAATCTTTTTATAAAGGTGCCGGCCATTTCCGCTGTCAGATTTCTGTCCAGAATTCCTACTACCCGGATATATCGTCTGAATTCCGGATTAAGTCTTCTGGCAAATCTAGCTGTTTCCTTGGCTGAAAGATCGCCGTCGATAATGCTCTCAAGCTTGAGCTCTATTTCGGCCATATCAGTTCCTGCGCCTATCTCCGTCTTTACAGCAACGATTATGTCCTCAAAGAATTCATCTCCCCCAAATTCAAGTATGGGAAAATTATGCCGATTAGCGTACTCAATAGCTTCCTTCGGCATCTCCTTTATGAAAACCGGCTTGTATGCCAGACAGCTTATGTTAAGTTCATTCAGTCTTTTAACCGCATCAGTAATAATCGCAGGATCATCCTTGGCAAAGAGTAAACTCGACAGGATTATACTTTTTCCCTCAAACACCTTGTCACGGCTCATGCCTTCAGCACCTTGAACAAATTCAAAGTCCAAAATCTCCGTAGCGGTTATAGGCCTGTTCAATCCTTTTTCCCCAGCTATAAGCTTAAAATTCTTAAATATCTCTATATCGAATAAGTCTTTAACGGTCAGGCCCATAGTAAATCCTTTCTAATATGCATATTGAAACCATCAGAACGGCACCTCCTATGCACCATCCTGCCAAAACATCTGTAGGCCAGTGGACTCCCACATAAATCCTGCTCGGCCCTATAGTCAAAGCCAAAAAGCCGCAAATTACTGTAAGTACTTTTCTCAGCTTATCATTTTTGCAGTGTCTGTTCAAAAGATAAATGAGAACACCATAAAAAATCACCGATGTAACAGAGTGGCCGCTCGGAAAAGAAAAGCCTCCCTGCTTTACCAGATGAAGTGCTGCATCCGGCCTTGCCCTGAGGAAAATATGTTTCATGGGCTTGTAAATTACCAGGCCTCCCAAAGACGCAAGAGAAACAGGCAATCCATATTTTTTCCGATTAGGCAGTATGAGGAGTATGGCACAGAATGCTACGATAGTTACCGTATCCGACAGATGAGTAACCGCAATCACCAGGGGATTGAGAAGGGGTCCTCTTAGTGAGAAAAACGCCTTCTGCACTGCCAGATCCAGGGGCAGCGGGTCTGTCTGGTAGACGACTCCTACCTGATAGGTTATATATGCTGCAAGCACCGCAAGCACGGCAGCCAGCCCGATCATACACCTTCTGCCTTTCCTTGAAATCATATTTTTTTCCACCTTAATTCTCCTTTTCTCTGTTCTTTTAGGATATTATACACTTTTCCTGTGGAAAACACCACCTGTTTTGTGGTACAATGCTCTTGGATAAATAATTTGGAGGAACTAGATTTGAAATTAATTGATAATATAGCAGGTTTTAATGCCATAGCCGGCGCAGTTTTATCTGTAGGAAGATATCGCAAGACCATCGATGCTGCTAAAGCTGCCGGGGATTTTGACAGGGAGAGAGAGGAAATTATCAAGGCTACCAATGAATGGGGTTCCAAAGTTGTGAAGTATTTTGAGGCTGATGTTAACGTAATCAACCCGGAAAATATGCCGCTTTCAGGACCTGTTGTTTATATCTGCAATCATCAGTCATATGCGGATATCCTGACTTTTTTCTATGTAATCAGAAACCATCAGGTAAGTTTCATTGCGAAGGATGCCCTTGGTAAAATTCCTGTTTTCGGAGGCTGGATTCTGAAAACACGTGGCATCTGCATCCACAGAGGTGATGCCAGAGCTTCTCTGCAAACAATTAATGAAGGCGTAGGATATCTTAAGCAGGGCTTTTCTCTGGTAATCTTTCCTGAGGGTACCCGCAGCCGTTCTTCACAGATGGGAGAATTCAAACCGGGAAGCTTTAAGCTTGCTACTAAAGCACGGGTTCCTATCGTACCTGTCACTATAGACGGTGGATACAAGACCTTCGAGGAACATGGGGTAATGACCAAAGGTGCTCACATCGACTTTATGGTTCATCCAGCCATCGAAACTGCCGGTTTATCCCGCCAGGAGCTTGCTGAGCTTCCTAAAAAAGTGGAGGACATTGTACGCGGCGGCTTAGAAGACATTCTGGCAGGAAAATATTCTAAAACCGAATAAACAATAAAACAAATGCTGTATGCTCTTCGAGTTGCGAACTCTGGAACGTACAGCTTTTTTGTTATTCCTCATCCTCGTACAGAAACTTTATCCCCTCATATATTTCGGCAAAATCCACTTCGCACTTGTTGTCAAATATGGCTACCGGCACCTTGTCGCTGAAACCGTAAATGGTCGGGTAAATATCATCCTCTTCACGGTCAAATACATATATTATAATCTTCTTTTTATCAGGATCAACCATCCAGTACTCCCGAACCCCTGCGTCCTCATACTTATGGAGCTTGATAAAAGCGTCCTTCTTCTTAGTTGACGGTGACAGGATTTCAACCACGAAATCAGGAGCACCCTCAATTCTGGCTCTTGTCACCTTTCTCCGGTCGCATACCACAATAACATCAGGCTGAACCATTGTTCTGTTTTCGTCGTGGCGGCCAGCATTGAGGAGTACATCAAAAGGCGGAATTCCTGCTATACACTTGCCGCCGTTTTTCTTTATGAAAGTAGAAATTGTAAAATATATTTCACCCTGAATCATCTGATGCACGGAGAATGGTGCGGTCATATCGTAAATCACCCCGTCGATAAGTTCCACACGCCTCTCGTCAGGTATCTTAAAATAATCCTCTACCGTGTACTCTCCCTGCTTTTTCGCCATATAGGAGAATGCCTCCTCGCCTACTCTGCTGGCTCCCCCCGGAGTTATATTCAGTATGCTTTCAATGGCTTTAAGAGTTTCATATCTGGGCTTCTCCGTCACACCTGCAAATATCTTCTGTACAGTACTCAGAGGCACTCCGGAAAGCTCTGAAATCATCTCATTGGTATAGCCAAGCTGAGTCTTACGTTCTTTCATTTCTGCGACAGTCATGATAGTACTCCTTTCGACACTTGTTCTATATTGCCATTATATTACCACATTATTTCTTTAGTTGCAATAAAATTTCCGTTTTATTTCCGACTTTTTCTATATTTCATTTTATTCCGGTGTGTGGTAAAATATATTTATAGATGTAAAGCAGAATCCGAAACTTAAGAAAGAAGGGTTTTAAATGGAATATATCGGAGATGTACTTTATGATTATGCCAGCGGGCTGTATGCTAATCTTACAAACCGCTGTCCCTGCAGATGTGAGTTCTGCATCCGGACTATGGTAGATTCTCTTGGAGATGCGGACAGTCTGTGGCTGAAGCGTGAGCCTGCAGTTGACGAAGTAAAAGAATTGCTGAAAGAATGGGATCTCTCAAAATACACAGAACTGGTTTTCTGCGGTTACGGAGAGCCCATGGAAAGACTCGATGACGTGCTGTATCTGTGCAGATATATTAAGGAGACCACTAATCTTAAAACAAGAATCAATACCAACGGTCTGTCTGACCTTCTCCACGGACGGGAAACAGCACCGGAACTTGAAGATCTGGTGGATGCCATTTCTATCAGCCTCAATGCAGCCAGCGCAGAAAAATACAATGCGCTATGCCATCCAAAGTTCGGCCTTGAATCCTGGCCTGCCATTCTGAAGTTCACTGAAGACGTTAAACATTATGTACCTGATGTGACTATGTCTGTGGTTGGAGGAACTATTCCGAAGGAAGACGTGGAAATCTGCAGACAGATTGCCGAGGAACAGCTGGGAGTGAAATTCAGAGTAAGGTAGTTTGCGCAAACACTTAAACCCCACCATTTTTGCTGTTTTATGTGATTTTGGTGGAAAATTTCGGTGGTGTTGACCGGCTAAGTGTTTGTAATAAAATGTAAAACGTTGAAATTTCAACGTTTTAGAAGCACAACAATTTTAGCTGCAACATCCAGAATCCATAAAGAAGGCCAAAAACTCCACCAAATTTGCATTTTTCAGCAAAAATGGTGGAGTTCTTAAATTTTATATGGATTTCATATAAAGTTTTTTCATCATGTTTTATTCAATTCCCAGTCCGAAGTTTTCCTTTACTCTCTTCATGGTCTGCTGTGCGATTGCGTCTGCACGCTGAGCTCCGTCCTTAAGGATTTCGATAAGCTCATCGGAATGTCTGATTTCCTCATATCTTGCCTTAATAGGTGCCAGTGCTTCTACAACAACCTCAACAAGATCCTTTTTGAAATCGCCGTAGCCCTTACCTTCGTACTTGGTCTCCAGCTCAGGAATGCTCATGCCTGAAAGCACGCTGTAGATATTCAGCAGGTTACTGATGCCAGGCTTGTTCTGCATGTCAAACTTTACTACGCCGTCAGAATCTGTGGTGGCCTTCATGATGGATTTTTTAATCTTGGAAGGCTCATCCAGAAGTGAAATTCGTGAGTGAACGTTTTCTGCACTCTTGCTCATCTTCTTAGTCGGATCGTCAAGGGCCATGATACGTGCGCCTTCTTTAAGGAATCTTCCGTCAGGCACTACGAAGGTCTTTTTATATTTATTGTTAATTCTTGTAGCGATGTCACGGCAGAGCTCGATGTGCTGCTTCTGGTCATTTCCCACCGGTACAATGTCGGTATCATAAAGGAGAATATCTGCAGCCATGAGTACAGGATATGAGAAAAGTCCTGTCGGAGCCGACTCTTTGTTTTTACTCTTATCCTTAAACTGAGTCATTCTGGAAAGTTCCCCTGTGTAGGAGTTGCAGGTGAGAATCCAGGAAAGTTCAGCATGTCCCGGTACATCGGACTGCACGAAGACTATGGACTTCTTAGGGTCAACGCCTACCGCAAGATAAAGTGCGGCCACATCCAGAATATGCTCTCTCAGTTCTTTAGGATCCTGAGGAACTGTGATGGCATGCATATCTACAATGCAGTAGATGCACTCATGGTCATCCTGAAGCTCAACAAACTGCTTCAAGGCTCCCAGATAATTGCCTAAATGTATGTTCCCTGTCGGCTGAACGCCGGAAAATACTCTTTTCATTTTTTCTTTGCCTCCATATATGGTGCGCCCTAAGACGCATAAAATCTAATGTCTGTTAAGCTCGCGCTTAAAACTTTCCACAATGGCCTTTTCAGATCTGGAAATGGTCATCTGTGAAACCCCCAGTTTCTGAGCGATTTCAGCCTGAGACTTGTTTTCTATAAATCTCTGCTTGAAAATATACCTGTAGGTGTCGCTTAAACCTGACAGAACAGAATTTATAATCTCACTGAGCTCCACGCGCTCATAGCCTGTATCCTCAAAACCGATATACTTCTCAAGAACACTTCCGGCCTCGTCATCGTCAGTGCCAAGTCCCGCGCTTTCCAGTGAATAGGTTCCATATGCCTTTGCGCTTTCCATAGCCTGCATTATCTGCTCCGGTGTAAAGCCCGTTTCAACTGCAACCTCGTCTACGCTGGGCACTCTCCCAAGCTCAGATGTAAGTCTGTCCTTGACTTCCTGCACTTTGCCCGCAATTTCTTTCATTCTGCGAGGCACCTTAAGGCTCCATTCCTTGTCACGGAAATATTTTTTTATCTCTCCGAGAATTGTAGGCGTGGCAAAACTCCGAAACTCGTATCCACGGCTCGGATCAAACCTTTCTACAGCAGAAACCAGGGCTATGGCGCCGACTTGATAAAGGTCATCGTAGTCAACGCCCTTGCCCAGGTATTTTCTTATTAAAATGTCCACAATGTAGAGATTTTCCTCTACGATTTTATTCCTGAGTTCAGTAGTCGGGTGGGCTGCGTACTCGTTAAAATCCTGTATTTCCTGTGGTGTCATTTTCTCTTTACCATCTTAATGGTTTTATTCCCTTCCGGATTATTTATGAGCTCTACTTCGTTCATCAGCGATTTTATTACGAAAATGCCTAAATCCCCTTCGTTAGGGCAGTCAGCACAAATCTTTGAGAGCTTTTTTATCTTGTGTCCGGCACTGGTGTCGGTAACGTAAATTTCAAGACAGCCTTCTTCACATATACACTCTAACGTGTACTCCTCCGCAAAGCCATCCTTTCCATGGCATGAAATATTCTTGCACGCTTCTCCTACAGCGGTTTTTACGTCTTCAATCTCATCCAGGTTGAAATTTGCAACTCCCGCTACAGAGCCGATGGCCAGTCTAACCATAGTTAAATACTCGGGTTTTCCCGGAATTATAAATTTAATTTTATCTGCCATTTTTTATGACACTTCCTTCCTCATTTTCAGAGTTTCATCTGCTCCTGACCATCATCTTCCTGTAAAGCTTTTTCATCTTTTTCGCCATCGCCTTCGGCCTCAAGCTCGTCTTCCTTGATAACCTTTGCCAGAGCGATGATGTTTACATCCTCGCCAACATTCATTATCTTGACGCCCTGAGTGGCTCGTCCGAGCTTTGAAATCTCCTTGGCCGGAATTCTGATAATTACGCCGCTGGAGTTTATAAGCAGCACATCATCTTCTTCATCAACAACCATGGCTCCTACCAGTTCTCCGGTCTTCTTGAATTTAGCCTTGTCATAGGTTAGAAGTCCCTTGCCGCCTCTTACCTGAATCTTGTAATCGGAGGCCTTGGTTCTCTTACCGAAGCCCTTCTTGGTTACAACCAGAAGTTCCTGATTAGGCTCAACCAATTCCATAGCCACAACTTCATCATCCTTGTCAAGCTTGATTGCTCTTACACCGCCGGCGATTCTTCCCATCGGACGTACATCGTCTTCGGAGAAGCAGATGCATTTACCCTGCTTGGTTACGATGATTACGTTGTTAGTGCCTGTAGTCTGCTTGATTCCGATGAGCTCATCGCCTTCCTTCAGGTTCATGGCGATAAGTCCCGTCTTTCTGTTGGTATCAAAGTTGGAAAGGGCAGTCTTCTTTATGATACCGTCCTTGGTCACAGCGATAAGATACTTATCATCTGCAAATTCCTTGATTGGAATTACTGCTGTTACACGCTCTCTCTGCATTAAGCTGAGGAAGTTGACAACAGGAGTTCCCTTGGCGGTTCTTGTTGCCTCAGGTATTTCATAAGCCTTGATCTTATGTGCCTTTCCTGTATTGGTAAAGAACATGAGATAATCATGAGTTGATGTCATGATAAGGTTCTTTACGAAATCATTTTCCCTGGTGGTAATGCCGGTTACTCCTTTGCCGCCTCTCTTCTGAGATTTATAGGTGTCAACCGGAACTCTCTTGATATATCCAAGGTGAGTAAGAGTGATGCATACATTTTCTTCTTCGATAAGGTCTTCTTCATCGATTTCGGTAGCGTCAGCCTTAATCTTTGTTCTTCTCTTATCTCCCCATTTTTCCTTGATTTCAAGAAGCTCGTCCTTGACTACGCCCATGAGCTTGTGTTCGTCAGCAAGAAGTTCATTGTAGTAAGCGATTTTTTTCATCAGTTCCTGATATTCGTTTTCAATCTTCTCTTTTTCCAGACCCTGCAGTCTTCTCAGCTGCATGTCCAGAATAGCCTGAGCCTGAATTTCAGAAAATCCGAAGCGCTCAATGAGTCTTTCCTTGGCGTCATTGTAGCTGTTTCTGATAATCTTGATGATTTCATCGATATTATCAAGAGCGATTCTGTAGCCTTCTAAGATATGTGCTCTTGCTTCAGCTTTTTTCTTATCGTAAATGGTTCTTCTTGTTACGACTTCCTTCTGATGATTAAGGTAAACATCAAGTATTTCTCTAAGGTTGAGAATCTTAGGTCTGCCGTCTACGATGGCCAGCATTATCATGGAGATGCTTTCCTGCATCTGGGTGTGCTTAAAGAGCCTGTTAAGGATAATCTGGGCATTTGCATCTTTTTTAAGTTCAATGACAATACGCATACCCTTACGGCTGGATTCATCACGGATTTCGGAGATGCCCTCGAGCCTCTTGTCCTTAACCAGATCAGCCATCTTTTCAATGAGTCTGGCTTTGTTTACCTGATAAGGAATTTCTGTTACCACTATCTGCTGTCTTCCCCTTGAGGTTTCCTCAATTTCAGTTACAGCTCTTACAATGACCTTTCCCTGACCTGTCCTGTAGGCTTCCTTGGCATTGTTCTTGCCCATAATGATGGCACCTGTAGGAAAATCAGGTCCCTTGATTATCTTGCAAAGGTCGTCGATGGTACATTCAGGTTCATCTATTATTTTAACTGCTGCATCAATGGTCTCACCCAGATTATGCGGTGGAATTGATGTGGCCATACCTACGGCAATACCGTTGGAGCCGTTTACCAGAAGATTTGGAAATCTTGACGGAAGCACTGTAGGCTCTTTTTCTTCACCGTCAAAGTTTGGAATGAAATCCACAGTTTCCTTATCCAGGTCTCTGAGCATCTGAAGAGCCAGCGGTGTCATTCTGGCTTCGGTATAACGCATTGCAGCTGCGCCGTCTCCGTCTACGGAGCCGAAGTTTCCGTGACCATCCACAAGTGTGTATCTGATGTTAAAAGGCTGAGCAAGTCTGACCATGGCATCATAAATTGACAAGTCGCCGTGCGGATGGTATTTACCCATTACTTCACCGACGATACGTGCCGATTTCTTATGAGGCTTGTCCGGGGTTACTCCCAGTTCGCTCATGCCGTAGAGAATTCTTCTGTGTACCGGCTTCAGGCCGTCTCTTGCATCAGGAAGGGCACGGCTTACGATTACACTCATTGCATAGTCGATATATGACTTTTTCATCTCGTCATGTATCTCATGCTGCAGCATTTTATTATCTTCTAATAATGTTGTCATTTATTCGCCCTCCTTCCTATGCGTCTATTGTTGCGTACTGCGCATTTTCTTCGATGAATTTCTTACGAGGCGGAACCTTGTCACCCATAAGAGTTGTGAAGATCTCATCGGCAGCAGCACTGTCTTCAAGTGTTATCTGTACAAGGGTTCTGTGGTTATAGTCCATTGTGGTCTCCCACAGCTGTTCGGCGTCCATTTCACCAAGACCCTTATATCTCTGTATGTCTGTCTTGCCCGGCTTATCAGCAATTGAAGCAAGGAGCTTTTCCTGCTCGGCATCACTGTAAGTGTACCATTCCTCTTTGCCTTTCTTTACCTTGAAAAGAGGCGGCTGAGCAGCATAAACATAGCCTCCCTCAATGAGCGGCTTCATATATCTGTAGAAGAAGGTAAGAAGAAGTGTTCTGATATGAGCTCCGTCTACGTCGGCATCGGTCATGATGATGATCTTATGGTATCTGAGTTTCTCGATATTGAAGTCATCTCCGATACCGCAGCCGAAAGCAGTTATCATATTCTTTATTTCTTCCGAATTAAGAATTTTATCAAGTCTTGCTTTTTCTACATTGAGGATTTTACCTCTGAGAGGAAGTATTGCCTGACGCTTTCTGTCTCTTCCGTCTTTAGCGGAACCGCCGGCGGAATCACCCTCGACAAGGAAAATTTCTGAAAGTGATGGGTCTTTTTCTGAGCAGTCAGCAAGCTTACCCGGAAGTGAAAAGCTTTCCAGTGCGCCTTTTCTTCTGGTAAGGTCACGAGCCTTTCTGGCAGCTTCTCTTGCACGGGCAGCTCTTATACATTTTTCTAAAATTATCTTTGCCTGGGCAGGATTTTCTTCCAGGAAAGCAGTTAAATTCTCGTTGGTTGAAGTTTCAACAAAGCCTCTGATTTCAGAGTTTCCAAGCTTTGCCTTGGTCTGTCCCTCAAACTGAGGTTCAGAAAGCTTTACGGATACGATAGCTGTAAGACCTTCTCTTACATCATCTCCGCTTAATGTATCATTTTCTTTGAGAATTTTATTCTTCTTTCCATAGTCATTGAATACTCTGGTGAGGGCACTCTTAAATCCGACGATATGAGTACCGCCGTCAGTTGTGTTGATGTTATTTGCATATCCTAAAACCAGTTCGCTGTAGCCGTCAGTATACTGCATGGCAACTTCAACTTCACAGGTTTCCTTTATGATTTCAAAATATATTACATCATTATGAATTGCATCCTTATTTTTATTGATGAATTTTACAAATTCCTTGATACCGCCTTCATAATGATAAGTTTCACTCTTTTTCTTGCCTTCTCTTTCATCCTTAAAGACTATTTTAATTCCTTTATTCAGGAAAGCCATTTCTCTGAGGCGATGTTCCAGAGTATCATAATCGAATACCGTAGTCTCGGTAAAGATTTCAGGGTCAGGCCAGAAAGTAGTCTTTGAACCTGTCTTTTTAGATTCACCTATTATTTCCAGCTTTGTTACCGATTTACCTTTCTCGTAACATTGCTTATAAATGTTGCCGTTTCTTTTTATTTCAACCTCCATGTGAGTGGAAAGGGCGTTTACTACTGATGCACCAACGCCATGGAGACCTCCGGATACCTTATATCCTCCGCCTCCAAACTTACCGCCTGCATGAAGAACTGTATGGATTACTTCAACAGCAGGTATTCCCATTTTAGGATGCTTGTCCACAGGCATTCCTCGGCCGTCATCCTCTACAACTATGGAATTATCCTTCTGAATAGTAACATTTATGGTTTTACAGTAGCCGGCTAAAGCTTCGTCAATACTGTTGTCTACGATTTCGTAAACCAGATGGTGAAGTCCCTTAGGACCGGTACTTCCTATATACATACCCGGTCTTTTTCGTACAGCTTCAAGTCCCTCTAAAACCTGTATCTGCGCCGCGTCATACTGTCCGTTTGTTTTTTCTTCCAGACTCATATTTTCACCTTTCTTTTCTTTTACATATAGATAACTTTATCATACCACTTTTTGGGTTAAAATACAAGGGTAATCAATAAAAAAGAAGTTTATATCAAAAATTATAAAAAAATCGCCCTAAAGGGCGATTTTAGTCTAAATTTACATATAAAAACCACTAGGTATATCTATTATACTTTTTACAGTATTTCCTTAAATTTTTCTACGGATGATGTTATCAGCTTTTTAAACTTAGGAGCAGCTATGTTTGCAGCTTCCTGAACCTCTTCATGTGTGAGAGGTGTTTTGCTTATTCCTGCTGCCAGGTTGCTTACAAATGAAATGCCGCAGATCTTCATTCCCATATGATTTGCTGCAGTTGCTTCAACAGCTGTAGACATACCGACAACATCTGCACCTAAACGACCTGCCATTCTTATTTCTGCAGGTGATTCAAAGGCAGGGCCTGTGAACTGACAATAAACACCTTCTTTAAGATCAATTCCGTTTTCTTCTGCAGCTTCTCTGATAATTTTTCTAAGCTCAGGATTATATACATGGCTCATATCAGGGAAACGTGTTCCAAGTTCTTCAATATTTTCTCCTATAAGAGGATTTGGAACAAATACTCCTATCTGGTCAGTAATCATCATGAAATCTCCTGCTTTAAATTCAGGATTTAAACCGCCGCAGGCATTTGTAAGGAAAAGTATCTTAGCACCCATCATTTTCATAAGCCTTGTAGGGAGAACTACATCTGTAACAGGATAACCTTCATAATAATGAACTCTTCCCTTCATGCATACTACAGGTACATCACCAACATATCCGAAGATGAATTTTCCTGCATGTCCGGGAACTGTAGAAACAGGAAATCCCTCTATGTCGTGGTAATCCACTTCTCCAACAACCTTTATATCTTCTGCATAATCGCCAAGACCGGAGCCAAGAACGATAGCAACATCAGGTCTGAACTGGGTAAAATCAAATTTTTTCTGCACGCTTTCATAACATCTTAATAATTTTTCATATACTGGATTCATTTTTATTC